>NZ_JBFARL010000050.1:0-43155 GCF_040674655.1 Actinomadura sp. NPDC049753
ACGCGCCCCGCGGCGGCGAACATCTCCTCCACGGGCGCCCCCTCGTGGTCGGGGTAGCACGGGAGCGCGGCGAGGGCCGCGACCGCGGCGAGCGTGGCGACCGAAGCGAGCGTGGCGACCGCGGCGACCGTGGTGACCGTGGTGAGCGCGGCGACCGTGGCGACCGTGGTGAGCGCGGCGACCGTGGTGAGCGCGGTGAGCGCGGCGACCGCGGCGACCAGGGCGGCGGACGTCAGCGCGGCCAGGGCGGCGGCGGTCAGGGCGGCAGCGGCCAGCACGACGATGACGACGGCGGCGGCCGGGGCCGTCGCGGGCGCCGGTTCCGGGAGCGCAACCGCGGCCGTGGCCGCGAGCGCTACGAGGAGCCGGTGCTCAGCGAGGACGACGTCCTCATCCCCGTCGCGGGCATCCTCGACATCCTCGACAACTACGCCTTCGTCCGGACGACCGGCTACCTGCCCGGCCCGAACGACGTGTACGTCTCGCTCGCGCAGGTCCGCAAGAACGGGCTGCGCAAGGGCGACGTCATCACCGGCGCCGTCCGGCAGGCGCGCGAGGGCGAGCGGCGCGAGAAGTTCAACGCGCTGGTCCGCCTCGACACCGTCAACGGGGTGGAGCCCGACCAGGCCAAGGGCCGCGTCGAGTTCTCCAAGCTGACCCCCCTGTACCCGCAGGAGCGGCTGCGCCTGGAGTCCGACCCGGGCATCCTGACGACCCGGATCATCGACCTGGTCTCGCCGATCGGCAAGGGCCAGCGCGGCCTGATCGTCTCGCCGCCGAAGGCCGGCAAGACGATGGTGCTCCAGGCGATCGCCAACGCGATCACCAAGAACAACCCGGAGTGCCACCTCATGGTCGTCCTGGTGGACGAGCGTCCCGAAGAGGTCACCGACATGCAGCGGACGGTGAAGGGCGAGGTCATCCACTCGACCTTCGACCGTCCCGCCGAGGACCACACCACGGTCGCGGAGCTGGCCATCGAACGCGCCAAGCGGCTCGTCGAGCTCGGCCACGACGTCGTGGTGCTGCTTGACTCGATCACCCGCCTGGGCCGGGCCTACAACCTGGCGGCGCCGGCGTCCGGCCGCATCCTGTCCGGCGGTGTCGACTCGACCGCGCTGTACCCGCCGAAGCGGTTCTTCGGCGCGGCGCGCAACATCGAGAACGGCGGCTCGCTGACGATCCTCGCCACCGCGCTGGTGGAGACCGGGTCCCGCATGGACGAGGTCATCTTCGAGGAGTTCAAGGGCACCGGCAACATGGAGCTGAAGCTCAACCGGTCGCTCGCGGACAAGCGGATCTTCCCCGCGGTGGACGTCGACCAGTCCTCCACCCGCAAGGAGGAGATCCTCATGGCTCCGGAGGAGCTGCGGGTCGTCTGGCAGCTGCGCCGGGTGCTGCACGCGCTCGACACGCAGCAGGCGCTGGAGCTCCTCATCGAGAAGATGAAGGAGACCAAGTCCAACGCCGAGTTCCTGCTCCAGGTGCAGAAGACGACCGTTTCCGACGATCGCTGAGTCTCCGGCGATCGCTGAGACGCGCCGCGCACGCCCCCGTCCGGTCCTCCGGGCGGGGGCGTCGCCGTCCGCGCCGCGGGGGGAGGGGTGGGGTTAGCCCCACCTCCGATCGGGCGGCGGACGTCATGGCGGGCCCGGGTCCCGCCCGGCACGCTTGACGCGTAAGACGGAAAGGGCCAGCGCAGGTCGGAGCGGCACGGAGGGACGACGTGGGCGAGTTGAGCAAGGACCCCGGCGCCGCGGGCGGCGGCGCCGTCCAGTGGGCCGCGGCGCGGTGGGCGACGGCGACGGGGGCCGGCGGGGAGTCGGCGTCCGTCATGAACCGGTCCTGGCATCCGCTCGCGATGGCGAGGTCCTCGCTGACGTGGCGCTCGGCGCTGTGCCTGGGCGTCAGCCTGGCCTGGGGGCTGGCGTGGTTCGTCGTCCTCGCCGTGGGGCTGACCCTGTCGGTCGCGCTGCTGATCATCTGGGTGGGCGTCCCGCTGCTGGCGCTGCTGATGGTCGCGTGGCGGTTCGGCGCGGTGCTGGAGCGGCGGTTCGTCCGGGCGGCGTTCGGCGTCCGGATCCCGGCCCCCTACCGGCGTATGCCGGCGGGCCGCAACCCGCTGGCCAAGCTCAAGGGGATGGCGGGGGACCCGGCCACCTGGAAGGACCTGGTCTACTTCGCCGCGCTGTTCCCGATCACCCTGGTCGAGTTCTTCGTGTCGGCGACCGCGTGGGCCGGGACGGGCACGCTGCTGTTCCTCCCGGCGATCGTGGCGGTGTCCGGCGGGGCCGAGGTCAACTTCGGGGTCTCGTACTGGGCGGGCAACCCCGTGGAGGCGCTGCCGGTCTCGCTCCTGGGGCTGGCGCTCCTCGTCCCGGCGATGTACGTGACGCGCGTGATCGCGATGGGGCACGCCGCGTTCGCCGCGCTGATGCTGGGCCCGAGCCCGTCGCAGCGGGAGAACGCCGCGCTGCGCGAGCGGACCGAGCACCTGCGGGCCAGCCGGGCCCGCGGGGTGGACGCGGCCGAGTTCGAGCGGCGCCGCATCGAGCGCGATCTGCACGACGGGGCCCAGCAGCGGCTGCTGGCCGTGGCGATGGACATCGGCCGCGCCCGCGCCAAGCTCGACGAGGACCCCGAGGGGGCGCGGGCGCTGATCGAGCAGGCGCACGCGGGCACCCGGGAGGCGATCTCCGAGCTGCGCGACCTCGCCCGCGGGATCTACCCGGCGATCCTCACCGACCGCGGCCTGGACCCGGCGCTGTCCGGGCTGGCCGGGCGGGCCCCGGTCCCCGTGGAGGTGGAGGTCGACCTGCCCGAGCGCCCGCCGGCGGCGGTCGAGAGCATCGCCTACTTCATCGTCGCCGAGTCGCTGGCCAACATCGCCAAGTACGCCCGCGCGACCCGCGCGTCCGTCCGGGTGGCCCGCGAGGACCGCTGGGTGGTCGTCGAGGTGGTCGACAACGGGGTGGGCGGCGCGGTCGCGCGGCCGGACGGCGGCCTGGCCGGGCTGGCCGACCGGGCGGCGACGATCGACGGCATGCTGATCGTGGACAGCCCGCCCGGCGGCCCCACGATCGTCCGCGCGGATCTGCCCTGCACGTGGTGACCGCGGCGCGCGGCGCCGCGCCGGGCACGATAATGGCCGGATGCGGGTAGTGATCGCCGAGGACTCGGTGCTGTTGCGGGAAGGGCTCGTCCGGCTGCTCGCCGACGCCGGGATCGAGACGGTGGCGACCGTGGGCGACGGCCCCGGCCTGCTCGGGATCGTCGAGGAGCACGCCCCCGACCTCGCCATCGTGGACGTCCGGATGCCGCCCTCGTTCACCGACGAGGGGCTGCGCGCGGCCCTCGGCGTCCGGGAGCGCCGCCCGGGCACGCCGATCCTGGTGCTGTCCCAGTACGTGGAGGAGCGCTACGCCACGGACCTGATCGGCGGCGGCGCCCAGGGGGTCGGCTACCTGCTGAAGGAGCGGGTGTCGGACGTCGAGGAGTTCATCGACGCGGTGCGCCGCATCGCCGCCGGCGGGACGGTCATCGACCCCGAGGTGATCGGCCAGCTGCTCGGCCGGCGCCGCACCGGCGACCCGCTGGAGGCGCTGACCCCGCGCGAGCGCGAGGTGCTCGGGCTGATGGCGCAGGGACGCTCGAACGGCGCCATCGCCGCGGACCTCGTCGTCACCGAGGGCGCCGTGGAGAAGCACATCTCCAACATCTTCATGAAGCTGGGCCTGCAGCCCGCCCAGGGCGGCCACCGCCGCGTCATGGCCGTCCTGGCCTACCTGGGGCTGCACTAGCCCGGGGGCGGCGGGCCCCCGCGCCTCCCGCCCCGGATCGGGAATGCCCGGTGACCTCGCGACGTTCGGGTATCTGGCACACTTGGTGTGCAACCGCTGCGGTACCGGTTCACGCCTCCCACATCTCCCATGGCATCGCCATGCGGATCCGGGGGCGCCCGGCGACCGCCTGAGGCGAGGAGAACCGATGAAGCCCGACATCCACCCGAACTACGTCGTCACGACCGTGACGTGTACGTGCGGCAACACCTTCGAGACCCGCAGCACCGCCGAGAACGGCGTGATCCACGCGGACGTGTGCTCGAACTGCCACCCGTTCTACACGGGCAAGCAGAAGATCCTCGACACCGGTGGCCGGGTCGCGCGCTTCGAGCAGCGCTTCGGCAAGAAGAAGGCCGACAAGTAGGGCGAGCCGCACGGCGGACATCAGGGGCGGCCCCGGGACTCCACGGTCCCCGGGCCGCCCGAAACCGGTGCGGGGGCGGCCGTCCCCGCACCGCAACGGGCCAGGACACAGCGTGAATCTCGACGATCTGATCAGCGAATACGCGGGCATCGAGGAACGGCTCGCCGACCCGTCCGTCCATGCCGACCAGAGCCTGGCGCGCAAGCTCGGCAAGCGTTACGCGGAGCTGCGCCCGATCGTCGAGACGCACCGCGAACTGTCCTCGACCGAGGACGACCTCGCCACGGCCCGCGAGCTGAGCGGCGAGGACGCCGCGTTCGCCGCCGAGGCGGACGACCTCGCGAAGCGCCGCACGGAGCTGGAGGAGCGGCTGCGGCGGCTGCTCGTCCCCCGCGACCCGAGCGACGGCAAGGACGTCATCCTGGAGGTCAAGGCGGGTGAGGGCGGCGAGGAGTCGGCGCTGTTCGCCGGCGACCTGCTGCGGATGTACCTCCGCTACGCCGAGCGCGTCGGCTGGAAGACCGAGATCCTCGACTCCCACCCCTCCGACCTCGGCGGGTACAAGGACGTCACGGTCGCGGTGAAGGCCAAGGGCACCCAGGAGGAGGGGGTCTGGACGCGGCTGAAGTTCGAGGGCGGCGTCCACCGGGTGCAGCGGGTGCCCGCGACCGAGTCGCAGGGGCGCATCCACACCAGCGCCGTCGGCGTCCTGGTGACGCCCGAGGCCGAGGACGTCGACGTCCAGGTCGACCCGAACGACCTTCGCATCGACGTGTACCGCTCGTCCGGGCCGGGCGGGCAGAGCGTCAACACGACCGACTCCGCGGTCCGCATCACGCACCTGCCGACCGGCGTCGTCGTCTCCTGCCAGAACGAGAAGAGCCAGCTGCAGAACAAGGAGCAGGCGCTGCGCATCCTGCGGTCCCGGCTGCTGGCGATGGCGCAGGAGGAGGCCGACGCGGCCGCCTCCGCCGAGCGCAAGAGCCAGGTCCGCACCGTGGACCGGTCCGAGCGGGTGCGCACCTACAACTACCCGGAGAACCGGATCTCCGACCACCGGGTCGGCTACAAGGCCTACAACCTCGACCAGGTGCTGGACGGCGACCTCCACAACGTCACGCAGGCGCTGGTCGACGCCGAGATGGAACGCCGCCTGGCCGAAGCCCAGAAATCATGAGCGCAGCGGACCGGGGGGCGTGGGGGGTCGTCCCCCCTCGGAAGGCGCGCATGAGCGCAGCGGACCGGGGGGCGTGGGGGGTCGTCCCCCCTCGGAAGGCAGGATCATGAACCTGCTGCTCGACGAGATCGCCAGGGCCACCGCGCGGCTCGCCGACGCGGGCGCCGCCTCGCCCCGCGCCGACGCCGAGGAGCTCGCGGCGGCCGTGCACCGGGTGCGGCGCTCGGAGCTGCACGGCGTCCCCGACAGCGCGTTCGACGCCCGGTTCTGGGAGTTCGTGGCGCGCCGCGAGGCGGGGGAGCCGCTGCAGCACATCACCGGCCGCGCGTTCTTCCGGTACCTGGAGCTGAAGGTCGGGCCCGGCGTGTTCGTGCCGCGCCCGGAGACCGAGGTGATGGTCGGCTGGGCGCTGGAGACGCTGCGCGACATGGACGTCCGCGACCCCTTGGTCGTCGACCTCGGCACCGGCTCCGCCGCGATCGCGCTGTCCATCGCGCTGGAGGCGCCCCGCGCCCGCGTGCACGCCGTCGAGAAGGACCCGACCGCCTTCGTCCACGCGACCCGCAACGTGGAGGAGCTGGACGAGCGGGGCCGCGTCCGCCTGCACCTGGACGACTTCGCGACCGCCCTCACCGAGCTGGACGGCACCGTCGACCTCGTCGTCAGCAACCCCCCGTACATTCCGATGAGCGAGTGGGAGTACGTCCCGCGCGACGTCCGCGACCACGATCCCGCCGACGCGCTGTGGGGCGGCGGCGACGACGGCCTGGACGCGATCCGCGTCGTGGAGCGCACCGCCCGGCGCCTCCTGCGCCCCGGCGGCTACGCGGCCGTCGAGCACAGCGACCTGCAGGGCAACGGCGTGTACTGGGTCTTCGCGGAGGAGCACGGCTGGCGCGACGTGCGCAACCGGCGCGACCTGGCGAACCGGGACCGCTTCGTCACCGCGCGCCTGGCCGCCGACTAGCCCCGCTATCCTGGGCGGTGCCATACCCGCGAGCGCTGTGCAGATGGGAAGACGGGCGACCGTGAGCCGACGTTACGACTGCTCTGAGCCGATGGAGCGCAGCCGGGGGATCGCCGAGGCCTTCTCGGCCGTCCGGCGGGGCGAGCTGATCGTCCTGCCGACCGACACCGTGTACGGCGTCGGCGTGGACGCGTTCATGCCGCCCGCCGTGACCGCCCTCCTGGACGCCAAGGGCCGGGGCCGCGAGATGCCGCCGCCGGTGCTGGTCGGCTCCGTCCGCGCCGCCACGGCCCTCGTGGACGACCTCGGCACCTACGGGCAGGACCTCATCGACGAGTTCTGGCCGGGTGCGCTGACCCTCGTCTGCCGGGCCAACCCCAACCTGATGTGGGACCTCGGCGAGACCAAGGGCACCGTCGCGATCCGGATGCCGATGCACGAGTTCGCCGTCGAACTGCTCAAGGAGACCGGGCCGCTCGCCGTCAGCAGCGCGAACCTGTCCGGGCGCCCGGCGGCCCGCACGGCCGACGAGGCCGAGAAGATGCTGGGCGACTCGGTCGCGGTCTACCTGGACGGCGGCACCTCCGGCCACGCCGACCCCTCCACGATCATCGACCTGACCGGCCCCGTGCCCCGCCTGCTGCGCGCCGGCGCCATCCCCGAGGACAAGATCCGCGCCGTGGTCGGCGTCCTGCTCACCGAGGAGGACGAGCCCGAGAAGCCCGCAGAGGCCCCCTCCATCACCGAGGCGGCCAAGCCTTCCCTCACCAAGGAAGAGCCTCCGCAGACTCCCCGAGAGCCTTCTGAGCCCCTCCAGGAATCCCCTGCCCCGAACCCGGCGCCGTCGCTCCGCAAGGACGAGGACGACCCCGGCGCCGCCTAGCGCCGGAGCCGTCCCGGGTACCCGGCGGCAGCTCGATCAGGGGTCCCTGCGCCGACCGGCGACCATGCCGAGAGCCAGCACGGCACAGGGCGACGCCGTCGGCGAGCACCGGGACGGGCGCCACGGCGCCACACCAGCGCCGCGGCCGTCAGGACGATGGAGCCAGCGACCAGAGGCCAGGGGGCGCCGTCGAGCGGCTCCGCGCCGCCCTCGGCCAGGAACCGGGTGCCCGAGAGCTGGACGCCCTCGACGGCGAGCGGGACGCCCACGTCGGCCGGGCGGGGCCACCGCCCGAGGCTCTCGTCCGTGCGCACCCCGACCCTAAGACGCGCGTCCTTGGGAGCCCAGCGGCCCAAGGCCGGACGTCTCCGGCCTTGGGCCGCTGGGCTCCCACCTCGATCTGAGCGATGACGAGGTCTCCGCGGCCATGGGCATCCGGCCCGCGACGGTGCAGAAGGTCCCCACGATGCCCCGCTTCTTCGCCGGCTACCTGGCCGGGGCGGGGAGCCCCCGCGTCGAGGTCCGCGAATCCCGCACCGGCCGCCTCCTGGACACGAGATCCGCCCCCAGAGGAACGACTTTCCTCGATCTGGCTGTCGCCGGAGACGGCCGAACGCTCTTCGTATTCGCGAAGCAAGGCGGGCGGGGAAGGTGCGTGAGCACGCTCCACCGCCTTCTACTGAATGATCACGGGAAGATAACCGCCGACCGGTCGGTGCAGGACGGATCGATCTCCGGCAGCCCGGCCGGGCGGGACTCGCTCGCTGCCGACGCTGACGGGGGCAAGCTGGCCTAAAGCGTCGAGCCGTGCAGGCAGGAGCCGGAACCGGGGCAGATGAGCGCGGGCGCCCGCATGGGGTTCTCGACGTGGCGAGCGGAGCGCGGAGGGAATGGCGGGAATCGCATGGCGCCGTCGCTTAGAGACTCGCGTGGGCGGGAGACAGTGAGCAACTGTTCTTCGTCCGATCGTGGTACGGGAGCGCCGATCGCACGATCCACGAACTGCGGTCACCGCGGGTGAGCGGCGGCGCGAGGGCGGCGGCGGTCGGGCGTCCCACCAGGAGAATCACCTCGCCACGAACGATCGACGGGGTGGCGGCCTCCGCGGACGACCGCCGGGTCCTGGTCCTGGAGGGGGCCGTCGGGGCGGTCTCGGCGGGAGCGGACGACGGCCCGGAACCGGATACCGGACGCGGTTTCGTGGTTCTGGAACTGTCGACCGGAGACGGCAGCGTACTGAGGTCGATCAGGCGTCGGAGCCCGCTCTTCGCAGGAGACTCCGTAATGAAGGGCGATCCTTCCGGCAGGTATCTCCTGACCGTCCCTGGGATGGTCGATCTCGGAAAGCCGGACGGGGTGGCCGGATTCCGTGTCGGCGAGGATTTCTACGACTTGGAATGGTGAGCCGGGGAGACCGGGCCGGAGAAAACGCGAAGGCCCCGCCGGGCCGGGCGGGGCCTGTGTCGTCAGGCGGAAGGGGGAGGAGATCAGAAGATCTGCTTGCCCTTGCCGTAGTAGTACTTGCCGGTCTTCTTGTTCCGGCCGCACTCCTGCACCCACATGTGGCTGCCGTAGGACGACTTCACGCTGATCTTGACGGTGGCCTTGCCGTCGAAGTTGTACCGGGTGCCGTCGGGCGCCACGCCGATGATCTTGAAGCGCGACCAGTACACCTTGGAGCCCTCGGTGAACTTGAAGCGGACGCAGGAGGTCCAGCCGTTCTTGGCGTCGTCGGCGAGGTAGCCCGTGACGGCGGTGCTGCCGCCGCTGCGGGTGTAGGAGCCCCATGCGGCCACGTGGCTGTAGGAGTTGTAGGGCTTCCAGCTGCCGGTGGCGGCTTCGGCGGGGGCGCCGACGGCGGCCATGCCGGCCATCAGGGTGCCGGCGGTCAGGGCGACTGCAGCGATTCGCCGCATAGGTCCCTCCGTGTTCGGATTGGGGGGGTTAGCGAGCGATAACCTAGCAGCCCCTTACCAGCGATTTTCCGTAGGGATGTGCATCTGACCGGGGCAGGACGGATCCGGCGGTTCGGCGAACCGATCCGGCGTTGGAAGCGTCCAAGGCGCCCCTGAGCGGCCGCGCGAGGGGCAAAGGGCTTACCGGGCGGCCGCATCGACCGCGTTACGCCGCCACGATCATGGCAACGGTGGAAACATGCCCGACGTGCGTGGCCGTGTCCGGCGCTCCGCGACCATCGCGGGGGTGCTGCTGCTGTCCCTCGTGCTCGGCCTGCCCGCCTGCGCGGGCCGGCCGGCCGGCGCCGAGCCCGCGCCCGGGTCCTCGGGCGTCGCGCCGCCCCCCGAGCCGGCCTACCGCGGCGAGAGCATCCCGGCCTACGACGTCGTCCTCACCATCGGCACCGACGGCGTGCTGTACGTGCGGGAGACGATCACCTACGACTTCGACCAGGCGGGGGAGCACGGGATCGTCCGGCACGTGCCGTTCCGCCGCGGCGACCGCCTCTACGAGGTCCGCAACGTCAGCAGCAGCTCCTCCACCGGCGCCCCGGCCCGCGTCCGGACGACCCGTTTCCTGCACGACGTGCAGATCAGCGTCGGCGACCGGCACCGCGAGGTCCGCGGCCGCCAGGCCTACGTGATCGAGTATGAGGTGCGCCGCGCGTTCACCCCCCGCGCCGACCACGACGACCTGCTGTGGGACGCCATCGGGACGAGCTGGGACGTCCCCATCGGGAACGCGGCGGTCCGGGTGCAGGCGCCGGTGCCGCTGCGGCACGCGACGTGCCGGGCGGGCGCGCCCGGGGCGACGATCCGGTGCCTGCGCGACCGCGACGGCCCGTACGCGATCGACTTCGTCCAGAACGCGCTCGCCCCGCACGAGGGGATGCGGATCCGGGTCCGGCTGCCCAAGCACGCGATCGCCGTTCCGCCGCCCCGGTACGTCCCGCCGCGATGGACGGGGCACTGGACGGGCACCGCCGTGCTGGCCCTCGCGCTGGCCGCCGTGCCCCTGCTCGCGCGCCGTCCGGCGCCGCGGCGGGGGACCGGCGCGGGCCTGGCCGCCGCCGGGACGCTGCTCGTCGTCGCCGACGCAGGGGACGACGTCGCGGCGAGCGGCCCGTGGGCGTTCTCGCTGGGCGACCGGTGCGTCGCCGGCCTCGCGCTCGTGATCGTCGGAGCCGGGATCATGTGCGTTCAGCGGATCCGTAGTGCCCGATTTGCGGCGGAAGACCGTCCGGGAGGACTACAGTTGGTCGGTCGCGACGTGAACTGATCGTTCCGGCGGGTCGTCTACCTAGGTGAACTCCGCCCCGGACGGGGCACGTAGGCATCGTTGATCGGCGAAAGGAGGCGCAGGGGAGTGCGGGAGTACCTGCTCACGATCCTGGTCGCCGCTCTCGTCGCCTACCTGCTGACCCCGTCGGTGCGCAGGTTCGCCGTGTGGTTCGGGGCGCAGGCCGTCCCGCGCGACCGCGACGTGCACGTGATCCCGACGCCCCGGCTGGGCGGCCTCGCGATGTTCGGCGGGATGGTGGCGGCGCTGGTGGTCTCCACCGGGCTGCCCGAGATGCGCAAGGTCCTCGGCGACGGCGGGATCAGCGTGAGCAAGGCGCTGCTGCTGTCGGGCGGGCTGATCGTGCTGATCGGCATCGCCGACGACCGGTGGGAGGTGGACGCGCTCACCAAGTTCGCGGGGCAGGTCGCGGCCGCCGGGATCTTCATCATGCAGGGCATCCAGGTCTACGTGATCCCGCTGCCCACCGGCGACTCGCTGTCGCTGCCCCCCGCCTACGGGGTCCCGCTCACCGTCCTCCTCGTCGTCGCCACGATCAACGCGGTCAACTTCATCGACGGGCTGGACGGCCTCGCCGCCGGCGTCGTCGGGATCGCCGCGCTGGCGCTGTTCTCCTACGCCTACCTGCTGTCGAAGGCGCACGGGCTCACCACGCTTTCCGCCGCGACGCTCACCGCCGCGGTGCTGTTCGGCATGTGCGCGGGCTTCCTGCCGCACAACTTCAGCCCGGCCAAGATCTTCATGGGCGACACCGGCTCGATGCTGATCGGGCTCCTGCTCAGCGCCTCCACGATCATGCTGACCGGGCAGTTCGACGCGGCCGTCCTCGCCAACGGGCTGTTCCCGTTCTTCGTCCCGGTGCTGCTCATCCCGGCGGTGGCGGCGGTCCCGTTCATGGACATGCTGCTCGCGGTGTGGCGGCGCACCAACCAGGGCCGCTCCCCGTTCGCCCCGGACAAGCAGCACCTGCACCACCGGCTGCTGGAGCTCGGCCACTCCACCCGCCGCGCCGTGCTGATCATGTATTTCTGGGTCGGGCTGCTGGCCTCCGGGCTGGTCGGCCTCGCGCTGTTCGACGCCGCCTGGATCACCCTCGGTGTCACCCTGCTGGTGGCGGTCGCGGGCGTGCTGCTGATGCTCCGCATCCCGGGTCGCCGCAGGTCCGCCCGTGCGAAGGCCGCGGACGCCGGCGCCGGCGACCAGCCCGCCGAGCGCCCCTCGATGCCCGTCTGACCTGCGCGGAAACGCCACCGGGCGGGAGCGG
The DNA here is from genome assembly GCF_040674655.1 of Actinomadura sp. NPDC049753. Lineage (NCBI taxonomy): Bacteria > Bacillati > Actinomycetota > Actinomycetes > Streptosporangiales > Thermomonosporaceae > Actinomadura > Actinomadura sp. NPDC049753. The sequence continues at coordinate 11,753 of NZ_JBFARL010000050.1, forward strand.
CGCGGACCGCTCCGCGGGCCCCGAACGGGCGTGGGCACAGGGCGGGCTCGGCTACAGTCCCTCGTGCGGGTGTCGCGCGCGGTAGCGCCGCGCACGCCGGATCGCATTACCTCTAGGGTAATTGTGGACATTCCGGACGCTTGTGATACCTTTCACGAACAAGAGACGACCACTGAACGTGACCAGCCGGAGCCCTCATGCATACCTCCGACGCCCGGATGCTCCGCGGCGCCGTGATCCCGACGTCGGTCGTCGGGGTGGGTGCCGTAGTGATCGGCCTGCTGACCGCCGGCGCCAAGGGCGCCCTCGCGGCGGCGCTGGCCTCCGTCGTGGTGATCGCCTTCTTCTCGGTGAGCGCGCTGGTGGTCTCCTGGGCCTCCCGCCTCTCGGCGCAGACGATGATGCTGGCCGCCCTCGCCAGCTACGCGGTGAAGATCCTCGCGGTGATGGTGCTGGTCACGGCCATCGACGGCGTGTCGATCTTCAACACCCAGGTCTTCGGCTGGACGGTCATCGGGCTCGCGCTGCTGTGGATCGGAGCCGAGTTCCGAGTCGTCCTGCAGCGGAGGCCCTACATTGACGACCCCGAGAACGTGCTGGACCGGAGTCCGTGATGAAGCGCTCGCGGACGGTACCGGCCCCCATGACGGACTACTCCAATATGACCACCGCAGGCATGGCCTGCTATCGTCCGGAGCGCGATGAGCGAGCAGAAACGCCGGCCGGAGGACGGCCAGCGGGAATTCGCCGACGCCGCCTGGTCCGTGCCCAGCTACCTCCTTTCCGGGATGCTCATCTGGGGCGGTCTCGGGTGGCTGCTGTCCAAATGGACGCACCAGACCTGGCTGGTCCCGATCGGCCTGGTCATCGGCGTCGTGCTCGCCGTCTACCTGGTCTACGTGAAGTTCGGTCGCCACTCCTCCTGAGCGGCCCCGCCGCCGAGGAAGCCTTCGTGAAACATCACCACATTGATGAAGGGAACGCCGCGTGAACGCGCTGACGGTCCTCGCCTCCGGCGGAGAAGAGTTCCAGGCCCCCGGACCGGAGCTGTTCGACTTCCCGCCCCTGTTCGCCGGCGGCCCCGCGTGGCTCACCAAGCCGGTCGTCTTCGCGGTCGTCGGGTCGCTGGTGGTCTGCGTCTTCTTCTGGAGCGCCTTCGCCAAGCCGAAGCTCGTGCCGCGGGGCGTGCAGAACCTCGGCGAGGTCGGCTACATGTTCGTGCGGGACGAGATCGCCCGCCCGTTCCTCGGCAAGAACACCGACCGGTGGATGCCGATGCTGATGTCGATGTTCTTCCTGATCTGGATCTGGAACATCTTCGCGGTGGTCCCGATCATCCAGTTCCCGATCGCCTCGCACATCGCGTTCCCGATCGTCCTGGCGCTCTTCGTCTACATCGTCAAGGTCTACCTCGGTCTGCGGCACCAGGGGATCCGGTACTTCACGAACATGATCCCCAGCGGCCTGCCGCTGCCGGTCTACTTCCTGCTGGTGCCGATCGAGTACCTCTCGACCTTCGTCCTGGCCCCCTTCACCCACGCGGTCCGGCTCTTCGCCAACATGTTCGCGGGCCACACGATCCTGGCGTTCTTCAGCCTGGTCGGCTTCTGGTTCATGTTCGAGAAGCCCACGGTCGCCGGGTTCGGCGTCGGTGTCATCGGCGTGATCGTCACCATCGCCATGACGGCGCTGGAGCTGCTGATCCAGTTCCTGCAGGCGTTCCTGTTCACCATGCTGGCCGCCATGTACATCCAGAGCGGCCTGGAAGCCGACCACTAAGACCCGCGGGGCACGCGACGCCCCGGCTCCGCGGACCCCATCGGACAACCTCGTAAGCCCAGACCGGCGGAGCTTCCGCCGGCCGACAGAAAAGGGAAAGAAAATGGGAGACCTCGCTGCCCTCAGCGGTAACGTCACCTCGATCGGTTACGGCCTCGCGGCGATCGGCCCGGGCATCGGCGTCGGCATCATCTTCGGCCAGGGCGTGAACGCGATCGCCCGCCAGCCCGAGCTGACCGGTGTGATCCGCACCAACATGCTGCTGGGCTTCGTCCTTACCGAGGCGCTCGCCCTGATCGGCCTGGTCGCGCCGTTCATCTTCCAGGGCATCAAGTAGTAGCCGTCCGAACCTGAGGAAGGGCTGCAGACATGATCACAGCAGCTTCCGTCCTGGCGGCGGAGGAGAACAACCCTCTCATTCCGCACCCGTTCGAGCTGGTCGTCGGCATCTTCTCGTTCCTGGTCGTGCTGATCGTCCTCGGCAAGATCCTTACGCCGCGCATCCAGCAGACGCTGGAGGAGCGGACCGAGGCGATCGAGGGCGGCCTCCTGCGGGCCGAGCAGGCGCAGAAGGAGGCCCAGCAGGTCCTCGAGCAGTACAAGGCCCAGCAGAAGGCGGCCGCGGTCGAGGCGTCGAACGAGCGGCGCAAGGCCGAGGAGCAGGGCGCGCAGATCATCGCCCAGGCCAAGGAGCAGGCCCAGGTCGAGGCGCGCCGCATCGTCGAGAACGCCAAGGCGCAGATCGAGGCCGAGCGGCAGCAGGCGCTGCAGTCGCTGCGCGCCGAGATCGGGGCCATGTCGGTCGAGCTGGCCGGACGCGTCGTGGGCGAGTCCCTCGAGGACAGCGCGCGGCAGAGCCGGGTCGTCGACCGGTTCCTCGAGGAGCTCGAGGAACGCGCTCGCACCCAGGAGCAGATCACATCATGACCATCACGGGAGCGGTGAGCAGGGCGTCGCTGGCCGAGGCCAAGGAACGGCTGGAGGCCGTGATTCCCTCCGCCGACCTGGCGCGGCTCGGCGGCGACCTGTTCGCGGTGCTGCACCTGATCGACCGCGAGCACGGTGTGCGGCGGGCGGTCTCCGACCCGTCGCGCGACGGTGCCGAGAAGGCGCAGCTCGTCCAGATCCTGCTGGAGGGCAAGGTGTCGCCGGCCGCTCTCGGGCTGGTCGCCGACGTCGCCCGGCTGCGGTGGTCCACGCCGTCGGAGATGTCGGACGCGCTGGAGATCCTCGCGGTCACCGCCGAGGCGGCCCGCGCCGAGGCCGGCGGCCGCATCGACGACCTGGAGGACGAGCTGTTCCGGTTCTCCCGGGTCGTCGAGGGGGAGCCGGAACTGCGCGGCGCCCTCGCCAACCCCGGCCTGCCGGGCGAGCGCAAGCTCGGGCTGGTCAACGCGCTGGTGGAGGGCAAGGTCACCGACGCGACGCTGGCGCTGCTCACGGAGCTCGTGCTGCGTCCGCGAGGACGTAGCCTGGAAAGCGGGCTCGCCGACTACGGCAAGCTGGTCGCCCAGCGCAGGCAGCGGCTGGTCGCCCTGGTCCGCTCGCCGGCGCCGCTGTCGGCGGCGCAGCGGACCCGGCTCGCCGCGGTGCTCGCCGCCGCCTACGGCCACGAAGTACACCTGAACATCGAGATCGACCCCACCGCGATCGGCGGCCTTTCGGTCCAGATCGGGGACGAGATCATCGACGGCACGATCGCCGGACGGCTGGACGACGTCCGCCGGCGGCTCGGCACCGGCTGACCCGCCGGCTAGCTGACCCCATAGGGAGCAAGAGAGGAATCATGGCGGAGCTGACGATCCGTCCGGACGAGATCCGGAACGCGCTGGAGCGCTTCGTCCAGTCGTACGAGCCCGAGGCCGCCGCGCGCGAAGAGGTCGGCACCGTCGTCGATTCCGGCGACGGTATCGCCCACGTCGAGGGCCTGCCCTCCGCGATGGCGAACGAACTCCTTGAGTTCGAGGACGGTACCCGTGGCCTGGCTCTGAACCTGGACGTACGTGAGATCGGCGCCGTTGTCCTTGGCGACTTCAGCAAGATCGAAGAGGGCCAGAAGGTCCGCCGGACCGGCGAGGTCCTCTCGGTCCCCGTCGGCGACGGCTTCCTCGGCCGCGTCGTGGACGCGCTGGGCAACCCGCTGGACGGCAAGGGCGCGATCGAGACGACCGAGCGCCGCGCGCTCGAACTGCAGGCCCCCACGGTCGTGCAGCGGCAGTCGGTGAGCGAGCCGCTGCAGACCGGCATCAAGGCCATCGACGCGATGACGCCGATCGGCCGCGGCCAGCGGCAGCTGATCATCGGTGACCGGCAGACCGGCAAGACGACGGTCTGCGTGGACACGATCATCAACCAGAAGGAGAACTGGGAGTCCGGCGACGAGACGAAGCAGGTCCGCTGCATCTACGTCGCGATCGGCCAGAAGGGCTCCACGATCGCCAACGTCCGCCGCTCCCTGGAGGAGGCCGGCGCGCTGGAGTACACCACGATCGTGGCGGCTCCCGCGTCCGACCCGGCGGGCTACAAGTACATCGCCCCCTACACCGGGTCCGCGATCGGGCAGCACTGGATGTACCAGGGCAAGCACGTCCTGATCATCTTCGACGACCTGTCGAAGCAGGCCGAGGCCTACCGCGCGGTGTCGCTGCTGCTGCGCCGCCCGCCGGGCCGCGAGGCCTACCCCGGTGACGTGTTCTACCTGCACTCGCGCCTGCTGGAGCGCTGCGCGAAGCTGTCGGATGACATGGGCGGCGGCTCGATGACGGGTCTGCCGATCATCGAGACCAAGGGCAGCGACGTGTCGGCCTACATCCCGACGAACGTCATCTCGATCACCGACGGGCAGTGCTTCCTGGAGACGGACCTGTTCAACCAGGGCGTCCGGCCGGCGATCAACGTCGGCATCTCGGTCTCCCGGGTCGGCGGCGACGCGCAGATCAAGGCGATGAAGACGGTCGCCGGCACGCTGCGCCTGGCGCTGTCGCAGTTCCGCGACCTGGAGGCGTTCGCCGCCTTCGCGTCCGACCTGGACGCCGCGTCGCGCGCACAGCTGGAGCGCGGCGCCCGCCTGGTCGAGCTGCTGAAGCAGCCGCAGGGCAGCCCGTTCCCGGTCGAGCAGGAGGTCGTGTCCGTGTGGGCGGGCACCTCCGGCGCGCTGGACGACGTCCCGGTGGCCGACGTCCGCCGCTTCGAGCGCGAGTTCCTCGACTACGTCGAGCGTGAGGAGGGCGGCCTGCTGACCTCCATCCGCGAGACCGGCAAGCTGTCCGACGACGGCCTCACCAGCCTCAAGAACACCATCACGGAGTTCAAGAAGGGCTTCCAGACCAGCGAGGGCGAGCTGCTCGCTGAGGAGCCCGTCGAGGCGATCGACGACGAGGACGTCAAGCAGGAGACGATCACCCGCGTCAAGAAGGGCTGACGGCCATGGCCGCACAGCTTCGTCAACTCCGGCAGAAGATCAAGACGGTCAAGTCGACCGCCAAGATCACTCGTGCCCAGGAGATGATCGCCACGTCGCGGATCGTCAAGGCCCAGCAGGCGGTGGCGGCCTCCAAGCCGTACGCCGACCAGATCACGCAGGCCCTGACCGCGCTGGTGAGCCACAACGTCGGGATCGACCATCCGCTGCTGGAGGAGCAGCCGGCCGACAACCGCAGCGCCGTGCTGATCATCACGAGCGACCGCGGGTTCTGCGGCGCCTACAACGCCAACGTCATCCGCGAGGCGGAGTCGCTGATCAAGGCGCTGCGGGACGAGGGCCGCGAGCCGGTTCCCTACGTCGTCGGCAACAAGGGCATCACCTGGTACCGGTTCCGGGGCCGGGACGTCGCCGAGACCTGGAACGGGTTCAGCGACCGCCCCGAGTTCGGCAACGCCGAGCGGATCGGGCGGCGGCTGGCCGAGGACTTCCTCAAGACCGACGCCGAGGGCGGGGTCGGGGAGATCCACGTGGTCTACACCGAGTTCGTCTCGATGCTGACGCAGGCCGTCCGGGTCACCCGGCTGATGCCGCTGGAGATCGAGGAGGCCGAGTCCTCCAAGGTCCCGCCGGCGTACGAGTTCGAGCCGTCCGCCCAGGCCGCGCTCGACCTGCTCCTGCCGAACTACATCGAGAGCCGCATCTTCCACATGCTGCTGCAGTCGGCCGCGTCCTTCCAGGCGTCGGTCCGGCGGGCCATGAAGTCGGCGACCGACAATGCCAACGAACTGATCGGGGTCTACACGCGCCAGATGAACCAGGCGCGGCAGGCGGCGATCACCCAGGAAATCAGCGAGATCGTCGGTGGCGCTGACGCGCTCGCCGATTCTGGCGGGGAGTGAGAAGGGTATGACTGCTCAGGTAGAGACGGCGACCGCGACCGGGCGCGTCGCCCGTGTCATCGGCCCGGTCGTCGACGTGGAGTTCCCCGCCGACGCCATTCCGGAGATCTACAACGCCCTCAACGCCCAGGTCACCCTGGGCGGCGAGGCGAAGACCCTGACGTTCGAGGTCGCCCAGCACCTCGGCGACAACATGGTCAGGGCCATCTCGATGCAGCCGACGGACGGCCTCGTCCGCGGCGCTCCGGTGACCGACTCGGGCGAGTCGATCGCGGTGCCGGTCGGCGACATCACCAAGGGCCACGTGTGGAACGCCCTCGGCGACGCTCTGGACGTCCCGACCGCCTCGCTGGAGGTCAACGAGCGCTGGGGCATCCACCGCAGCGCTCCGCCGTTCGACCAGCTGGAGTCCAAGACCGAGATGCTGGAGACCGGCATCAAGGTCATCGACCTGCTGTGCCCGTACGTCAAGGGCGGCAAGATCGGTCTGTTCGGCGGCGCGGGTGTGGGCAAGACCGTCCTCATCCAGGAGATGATCCGCCGCGTCGCCCGCAACTTCGGCGGCACCTCGGTGTTCGCCGGTGTGGGCGAGCGCACCCGTGAGGGCAACGACCTCTGGGTGGAGATGGCCGAGGCGGACGTCCTCAAGGACACCGCGATGGTGTTCGGCCAGATGGACGAGCCGCCGGGCACCCGGCTGCGGGTGGCGCTGTCCGCGCTGACGATGGCGGAGTACTTCCGCGACGTGCAGAACCAGGACGTGCTGCTGTTCATCGACAACATCTTCCGGTTCACGCAGGCCGGTTCGGAGGTCTCCACGCTGCTCGGGCGCATGCCGTCCGCGGTGGGGTACCAGCCGACGCTGGCCGACGAGATGGGCGTGCTCCAGGAGCGGATCACGTCGACGCGCGGTAACTCGATCACCTCGATGCAGGCGATCTACGTTCCCGCCGACGACATCACCGACCCGGCGCCGCACACCACGTTCGCGCACCTGGACGCCACCACGACGCTGTCGCGGAGCATCTCCGAGAAGGGCATCTTCCCGGCGGTGGACCCGCTCGACTCCACCTCGCGGATCATGGACCCGCAGATCCTGGGGAACGAGCACTACGAGGTCGCCCAGGAAGTGATCCGGATCCTGCAGAAGTACAAGGAGCTGCAGGACATCATCGCGATCCTCGGCATCGACGAGCTCTCCGAGGAGGACAAGGTCACCGTCCAGCGGGCGCGGCGCATCGAGCGCTTCCTGTCGCACCCGATGTACGTGGCCGAGCAGTTCACCGGCCAGCCCGGTGAGACGGTGCCGAAGGACGAGACGATCTCCTCGTTCAAGGCGCTCGCGGAGGGCAAGTACGACCATCTCCCCGAGCAGGCGTTCTTCATGTGCGGCGGCATCGAGGATGTCGAGAAGAAGGCCAAGGAGCTGGAGAAGTAGTCCGCTTCGGCGGGCCGCGCCCGGGCTCCGCGCCCGGGCCGGCCCGCCGGATCCGCTCCAGTAGTCGGAGGGAAAGACGTGGCAACCCTGAAGGTCGGGCTGGTCTCGCCGGAGCGCGAGGTCTGGTCCGGCGAGGCCAAGATGGTGGTCGCGCAGACGATCGAGGGCTCGCTCGGCATCCTGCCGGGGCACGCCCCGGTGCTGGGCGTCCTCCTCGACGGCAGCGTGGTGAAGATCGAGCCCGCGGACGGCGGTGCGCCGGTCCTGGCGGCGGTCGGCAGCGGGTTCTTCTCCGTCGCCGCCAACGAGGTGTCGGTGCTGGCCGAGCAGGTCGAGCGGGCCGAGGAGATCGACGTCGACGAGGCCAAGCGGGCGCTCGACGCGGCCCTGTCCGCCGAGGGCGAGGACGCGACGCCGGAGCGGCGCGCCCGGGCGCGGCTGCGCGCGGCGGGCGTCGAGGCCTAGGTCCGGGCGAACGGCGGGGGACTTGGGCGAGCACCTGGCACTGGACGTCGGCGGGGTGCTCGCCGTGCTCGTTCTGGGGGCGGCGCTGCTGTTCGCCTCCATGGCGGTGCGCCGCTGGCTGTTCACGCGCGGCGGCGGCACCGTGGAGTGCAGCCTGCGCGAACTGCCCCGGGAGGGCGGAGCCCCTGGAGTGTGGAGGCTCGGCATCGGCCGCTACAAGGGCGATGTCCTGCACTGGCACCGCGTGTTCGGTTTCCGCAGACGGCCCCGGCAGGTGATCCACCGCCGGGGCCTCGTCGTGTCCAACCGGCGCGTCCCGGACCGGGAGGAGGCCGAGGGCCTGCTGCCGGACGTGAGCGTCATCGAGGTCAGGAACGGCGATCTCGTGGTGGAGCTGGCGATGGGGGCGGCGGCCCTGACCGGTTTCCTGGCGTGGCTGGAGGCGGCTCCGCCCGGCTTCCCGGTCGACCTGCACTCCTCCGAATGAGGGGACGGGCGGGCGCGATGGGGGCGGCACGGGAATGAGCTGGTAAGACCTCGGTATCGAATCGGCCTGACCGTGCCGCCGCTGCTTGAGGCGGCCGGGGCGCGGGGTGAGGATCGCGCTGGTCCGCTCCCTTCTCCGTCCGCTGGAGTGCTCGTGCGCATGCTCCTCACCGGCCGCAGGCATCCCGTCGTCCGCAGGCTCTCGTTCGGCACGGCCGTGGCGCTGCCCGCCCTGTTCCTGCCCGCCGCCCTGCCGATGGCCGGGGCCGCGCCGGCGCGTCCCGATCTCGCCGCGCTGGTCACGCTGAGGGACATCAGTCCGCACCTGGCCGCGTTCCAGGAGATCGCCGACTACAACGGCGGCGACCGCGCGGCGGGGAGGGCCGGCTACGACGTGTCCGTGCGGTACGTCACCGGGCGGTTGAAGAGGTTCGGGTTCTCGCCGAGGGTCCAGAAGTTCACCTATCCGTACTGGCGGGAGCGGACGCCCGCGGCGTTCGCGCGGACGGCGCCGTCCAAGGCGTCCTACAGGCGGGAGGCCGACTTCCTCACGCTCGCGTACTCGGGTTCGGGTGATGTGACGGCGCCGGCGGCGGCGGTGGACGTCCCGTCCAAGGGGGAGGGGACGAGCGGCTGCGAGGCCGGTGACTTCAAGGGCTTCAGGAAGGGCTCGATCGCGCTCGTCCAGCGGGGGACCTGCACGTTCGCGGCCAAGGCCGCCAACGCGCGGGCGGCCGGAGCGTCCGCCGTAGTGATCTTCAACAAGCCGGGGGAGCGCGGGCCGGTGAACGGGACGCTGTCGAGGCCGGCCGCGGTCCCGGTCGTCGGGCCGACGCACGCGGTGGGGGCCGCGCTGGTGAAGGCCGCGCGGAAGGGCGCCCTGAAGCTGCGGGTCAGGACCGACGCCGTGCACGGGAGGCGGTCGTCGGCCAACGTCATCGCCGACACCCGGCAGGGGCGGGCCGACAACGTCGTGGTCGTGGGCGCGCATCTGGACAGCGTCCCGGCGGGGCCAGGGATCAACGACAACGGCACCGGCGCCGCCGTCCTGCTCGCCGTCGCCGCCAAGATCAAGCAGCTCGGCGGGGACGGCCTGCGCAACCGGGTGCGGTTCGCCTGGTGGGGAGCCGAGGAGGAGGGCCTGCAGGGGTCGGAGCAGTACCTGCGGTCGCTGCCCGCGTCCCAGCGGGCGCGGATCGCGCTGAACCTGAACTTCGACATGCTCGGTTCGCCGAACGGCACCCGGGGCGTCTACGACGGCGACCACTCGACCGGCGCGGGCACGCGGGCGCCCGCCGGGTCGGGGGCGATCGAGCGGATGTTCCGGCTGTACTTCAAGGGCCGCCGCCTGCCGGTCACCGAGAGCCAGTTCAACGGGCGTTCCGACTACGGGCCGTTCGTCGAGCGGGGCATCCCGGCGGGCGGGATGGACACCGGCGCCGAGGGAGTGAAGACCGCCGCCGAGGCCAAGGTGTTCGGCGGCAGGGCGGGCAAGGCGTACGACCCGTGCTATCACGCGAGGTGCGACCGCCTGAAGAACGTCAACCTCAGGCTGCTCGACAGCAACGCCGACGGGATCGCGCACGTTCTGCAGCACCTGGCCCGGACGACGGTCGCGGTGAACGGCGGCGCCCGCTTCGGCCCGGCGGCCGTGGACCCGTCCTACGCCCCGCTGTGGCAGGGCCCTTACCTGCTGCGTTGACGGCGGGCGGGCTCGGCGGGCCCGGCGTCACGCCGGAGGGAACCCGAAGTCTTCGACCGGGGTGGCGGGGCCCGCGTTGTGGACGGGCCGCTCGGGGTCGGTCATGCAACCCGCGAAGGGGCCGTCGGGGGCGCGGAGACGTGCGAGCGTGGGGTCGAGATGGTCGCGGTGCCAGATGCTCGGGCCGGTGTGCCCGCATCCCGGTGAGTCGGTGAGCCCCTGCCAGGCCATCCAGAGGGCGTGGAGGCGGGCGAGCGCCTCGGGATGTTCCCACCAGCGCGAGCACCACGGCCGGAGCGGGCTCACCTGGTTGACGTAGACGGGGACCAGGAGCACGTTGACCCAGGTGGCCATGGTCTCGAGTTCGAGGGTGTGCTCCGGGCCGTCCAGGTACAGGAGGAAGGTCGGCACGACCGGGCCTTCGTCCTCCGGCCGGCCGGCGGGGTCCTCGGGGTCGATCGACGTGGGCGAAGCGAGCCGATCGCGAAGTCCCTTGATGACCTCCGCGTGCCTGGCGAGACCGTGACCGTGGATCTCGACGACCGCGCGCAGGTCGGCGAGGTCCTCGGCGAGGCCGTCGGGTGAGTCGGTCATTGATGCGTCTCCATCGGGCTACTGGCTGCGAGCGCCATGGATGACCGTCCGGAGACCGTGGACCGAGTCAAGTTCGGCGTGACCGTTAGTCCGGTATGCCGGTGATGCCCTAGTTTGGCGTCACGGCGATGTCGCCGTCGCGGGTGCGCAGGTCGAGGTGCCGCGCGGACCGCGAGTCCTGGCGGACGCCCGGGTCGATCCTCCTGGCCCCCTGGGCGGACAGCGCGATGGCGTAGCCCTCCCCGCCCGGCAGGCGCAGCCGGATCGGGCCGCTCCCGGCGACGGCCCGGACGTCGGCGGGCGGCGAGTCCAGCCGCATCGTGATCCTGCCGTCGTCGGTCCGGGCGGTGATCCGGTCGGCGGCGAGCCCGTCCAGGGTGATCGAGCCGCTGCCGGTGCCGAGGTCGGCGACGCCGACGCGTCCGCTCACCTCCATCCGGCCGTCGGACGCGCGGGCCTTCAGCCGGTCGGCGGTGAGGTCCCGGGCCGTGACGGCGCCGCTGCCGCTGCGCAGGTCGGCGGTGGCCACGCGGCCCGTCACGTGCACCGCCCCGTCGTCGGCGCTGATCGACACCGTCGCGGCCCGCAGGTCCGTCGCCTGGATCGCGCCGCTGTCGCTGCGCAGCCGCACCGTCCCGGCGAGACCGGACACCTCGATCCTCCCGTCCCGGCTGTCGACCTGAACGGGCGTGCTGCGCGGCACCTGGACGCGGTAGGAGACCCCGCACGCGGAGAACCCCATCACGTTCCTGCCGCACGAGGACGACAGGGCCAGCGTGGAGCCCTCGGAGACGTGCCGCGCCTTCGGCCTGTTCTTGTCGTTGGACCAGCGCAGCCGCTCGGTGATCCTGATGCCGGGGGAGTCGGACGCGGTGACCTCGACCCGGCCCCCGTGCGTCGTGATCTTCAGCCCGGCGGTGCCCGCGGGCGCGGAGTAGGAGCGGTCCTGCTGGTGCCGGCCGACGCTCACGTTGCCGCAGCCCGTCAGGGCCGCCGCGGTCAGCGCGGCGGCGGCCGTGGCCGTGGCTGTCAGAGTCCTCACGTGGTCTCTCCCCGTCGTCGGCGTGCGGCCCGTACAGGGCAAGCCTGCTCCAGGCGCGCCGGCGCCCGCCAGGAGGGGAGCCGGTCAACCGGGGGTGGGGTTAGCCCCACCCCCGTGACGCCTCAGCGCTCGCCGCCGGGCTTCCACATGACGTCGCCGGTCTCGGCGTTGGCGACGCGGCACAGGATGAACAGCAGGTCCGACAGCCGGTTGAGGTACTTGGCCGTCAGCGGGTTCACGCCGCCCTCGGGCGTGACGCCGGCGTCGCCGTGGGCCTCGATCGCGGCCCAGGCGGACCGCTCGGCCCGGCGGGTCACCGTCCGCGCGACGTGCAGGAGCGCGGCGCCGGGCGTCCCGCCGGGGAGGATGAAGCTGCGCAGCGTCGGAAGGTCGGCGTTGTACTCGTCGCAGGCCTCCTCCAGTCGCTCGATGTAGGACGGCTCGATGCGCAGCGGCGGGTACTGCGGGTCGGGGACGACGGGCGCGCACAGGTCGGCGCCCACGTCGAACAGGTCGTTCTGGACGCGGGTCAGCAGCGCGACCAGCGCCTCGGGCAGGGACCCGAGCGCGAGCGCCGTGCCGATCGCGGCGTTGGCCTCCTCGACGTCGGCGTACGCGGCGAGGCGCGGATCGGTCTTGGACGTGCGGGACGCGTCCCCCAGCGCGGTGGTGCCGTCGTCTCCCGTGCGGGTGTAGATCCGGGAGAGCACAACGGGATTGTCCCTGTTCTTCGCCATGGGGGCAGCCTAGCCCTGCCGCTGGCAGAAGCCCGTTCGGTAGGGTTTCGGAAAGACCCCGGAGGCCGCCGTGTACGACTACATCATCGTGGGAGCGGGCAGCGCGGGCTGCGTCCTGGCCGCCCGACTGACCGAGGACCCCTCCGTGAAGGTCCTGCTGCTGGAGGCGGGCCCGCCCGACGACGCCCCCGAGATCCACATCCCGGCCGCGGTGGCCGCGCTGATCAAGGGCCCGTACGACTGGGACTACGCGACCGTCCCGCAGGAGCACGCGGCCGGGCGCAGCGTGTACTGGCCGCGCGGGCGCACGCTCGGCGGCAGCTCGTCCACCAACGCGATGATCTACATTCGCGGCGCCCGGCACGACTACGACACCTGGCGCGACTCCTACGGCTGCGAGGGCTGGGGCTACGAGGACCTCCTGCCCTACTTCGTCCGCGCCGAGGACCAGCAGCGCGGCGAGCTGCCCTACCACGGCGTCGGCGGCCCGCTGCGCGTCGAGGACCTGCGCTACCGGCACCCCCTGACCCGCGCGTGGGTGCAGTCGGCCAAGGCGTACGGCCTCGCCGCCAACCACGACTTCAACGGCGCCGACCAGGACGGCGTCGGCTTCTACCAGGTCACCCACAAGCGCGGCCGCCGCTGGTCGACCGCCGCCGGCTACCTGCACCCGATCGAGCACCGCCCGAACCTGACGGTCGTCACCGACGCCCTCGCCACCCGCGTGGTGATCGAGGACAGCCGCGCCGTCGGCGTCCGGTACGAGGCGCGCGGCGAGACGATGTCGGCCCGCGCGGAGGCCGAGGTGATCCTGTCGGGCGGCGCGGTGAACAGCCCGCAGCTCCTCATGCTCTCCGGCGTCGGCCCTGCCGACCACCTGCGCTCCCTGGGCATCGACGTCCTGGTCGACTCCCCGGTGGGACGGCGCCTCCAGGACCATCCGTTCGTGAACGTCATGTTCGCCACGCCCCGCACCAAGCCCCTCTGGGAACTGGCGAACGCCCGCTCCTTCGCCCTCTACCAGGCCCTGGCGCGCGGCCCCTACGCCTCGAACGTCGCCGAGGCCGGGGGGTTCGCCCGCACGGTGGAGGGCCTGCCCGCCCCCGACCTGCAGTACCACGTCCTGCCGACCCCGTTCGTCAACCAGGGCCTCACCGAATCGTCCGAGCGCCTGCTGTCGGTCATGGTCACCGCGGTGGCGATCGCGAGCCGCGGCGCGCTGACCCTCCGCTCCGCCAGCCCCCACGCCAAGCCCCTGATCGATCCCGCCTACCTCGCCGACAAGGCCGACCTGGACATCCTGGTCGCCGGCGTCCGGCAGGCCCGCGAGATCGCCTCCACCGGGCCGCTGGCGTCCCTGATCGGCGGCGAGTGGGCCCCCGGCGAGCAGGTCGACTCCGATGAGGCCATCGCCGACTTCGTCCGCCGCGAGGCCGCGACGCTGTTCCACCCCACCAGCACCTGCGCGATGGGCGCGGACGACTCCGTCTGCGACACCGAACTGCGCGTCCGGGGCGTCGAGGGCCTGCGCGTGGTCGACGCCTCGGTCATGCCGGCCGTCCCGCGGGGCAACACCAACGCCCCGACCATCGCGATCGCCGAACGCGCCGCCGACCTGATCCGGGGCCGCGCCCCCCTCGCGCCCGCGGGCGCCCCGAAATGAGGAACGCCCCCGTCGGAGACGACGGGGGCGTGGCCGCTGGGGTACAGGCTGCGGGGCTCACCGCTTGAGCGCCTTCGCGATGCGAGCGCGACGGCTGTTCTTCCCCTCCGCCCGCAGCACCCGTACGCGGTCCTCGATGACGACCTTCATGAACTCCTGGCTGAACATCAGCTTCTCCTCGTTTCCGCCGGGCCCTCTTGGCCCGACATGTACAAGGTTCGTCCTAAGGCCCCACCCTGAGCATCGGGACGAAGCCTTATCTAGGCATGCCTAGGACGCCTTAGACCCGGCCGTCCCGCCGGCAGGACCGGCTAGGACGCTCAGACGCGTCCGCCGGGCCCGGGTGTGGACAGGCGGGGCGCGATGTGTCACCATCCTGCGCATGATCAATGAAAGGGGCGTCTCCGCCCTCATCCGGTGAGCGTCGACGCGCAGCGGGAAGCTGCCGCCGTCCGCGCGGAGTGGCTCGGGCATCTGCTCTCCACCGCGCCCGCCGACCGTCCGGCCGCCGAGGCGGCCATATCCGAGCTGTACCGGCTGATCGGTCTCGATCCGCCTCGTTTCCATTGGGTCCCGTCGCCGCTGGCGGCCCTGGAGACCGTCCCGCCCGGCATCCGGCCGCGGGCCCCCGAGAGCGCGGACCGGCTTTCCGAATGGCCTCTTCCAGCACGCTTCCGCAGCCTGATCGGCGGGTTGTCCGTGCAGCTGGAGGCTCGGGTCCTGCGGAATTCCCGGTCGCTGGGCCCGATGCTGTCGCAGCTGGTGAGGATGCCGATCGTCAGCTCGGCCAGGAGCACGGTCCGCATGGCGCTCCGGTCCGCGCACGAGAGGGCCGAGAGGGGCGCCGCCTGGCACGGGGCCCTGTGCGCCTCCTGGGGCGCGAACTATGACGCGGTCCGCCGGACGTCCGGTGTGGTCTTCACTCCCGAGCAGAATCGGCTGATCGACCTGTGGGCGACGCCGGCCCGGTCGTGCGGCTGGTGGTGGCCGCGCGAGGACGTCTGCGTCGTGTCCGAGCGGCCCGTCGAGATCCATACGGAGGTCTGGGGCGACGAGGGCGAGGTGCGCCTGCACCGCTCGGACGGACCCGCGCTCCGGTACGCCGACGGCTGGGACGTGCACGCCTGGCACGGCACGAGGGTGCCGGCCTGGGTGGCGGAGGATCCGAGCGTCGAGCGGATCGCGCGGGAGGCCAACATCGAGGTCCGCCGGTGCGCGGTCGAGAACATCGGCTGGGGCGAGTACATCGACCGGGCGGGGCTGCGGCTCGTGGCGGCCGCGCCGGATCCCGGGAACCCCGGCTCGGAGCTGCGGCTCTACGAGCTCGGGGTCGACGATCCGAGCGAGAAGGCCAGGGTGCTGCTCGCCGTCAACGGCTCCGTCGAGCGCGACGGGAGCCGCCGCCGGTACGGGCTGGCCGTTCCGGGCGTCTTCGACGACCCGCTCGCCGCCGCCGGATGGACCTACGGGCTGTCCGCCGACCAGTACGCACGACTCGTCCGCCGAACCTGAAAGGTGATCTCTTTGACCGTGAACTCCGGGAACGTGACTCTCGACTCCCTGTCCGAACAGACCGGACTCGCCGTCCTCGACCACCTCGACCGGTCGGTGAGCATCCCCGTCGTCGACGGGATCCAGGCGCAGGGCGATCTGATCGTCGTCCCCCGGTCCGAAGCCTCGTCGACGGCCGTCCCGTCGAGCGCCGTATGGACGGACGTGCCGCCCGAGGGCGTCGAACTGCTGCGGGGCGTGGCGGGCGGAAACCCGCACACGCTGGTCGCCGACCCCGGCACCTGCCGCTGGACGAGGGGCGTGTCGGAGCCCGGCGGCCTGGCCATCGGCGTCTTCGAGGCGTCCGCTACCGTCTACCTGCTGCATCCCGAGCACGGCGCGTCCGGCTGCGCGCCGGGCCGCTACGTCGTCCGCCGCCAGCGCGAGTACGCCCCCGGCGGCTGGGGCTCCCGCCTCGTGGCCGACTGATCCGCGCCCGCGCAGGGCCCTTCCGCCGGCCGCGCCGCGGCTAGGCGGTCTCGATGAAGCCCAGGCGGTCGTAGAGGCGGCGGGCGCGGCGGTTGCGGCGGGTCACGGCCAGGGTGAGGGTGTCGTGGCCTTGCCCGGCCAGGGCGTGCATGACGGCCTGGACGAGCCCCTGGCCCAGGCCACGGCCCGCGTGGGCGGGGGCGGTGAAGAGGAACGCGAGCAGGGGGACGGCTCTGTAAAGGGTGACGAGCGCCCCTCCCACCGGGCGGCCCTCGTGGTCGGCCACGAAGGACGCCTCGGGAAGGAACGTGCCGTACTCGCCGGCCATGGTGAGGTGGATCTCGCGGACGGCGCCCTGGACGTCCCCCACGTCGGCCTCGTCGGGAGTGCCGCGGTAGGCGTCCCACATCAGGGCGGCCAGGGCCGGGACGTCGGCGTCGGTGAACGGCCGGAAGCCGGGCGGGGGCGGGGGCGGGGTGCCCAGGGCCACCTCGAGACGGCTCCGCGCGGGGGCGTTCATGGTTTCGAGTCTAGGCGGCGCCCCCGCCGGGGACCGGCGGGGGCGTTGCCGGGTCAGCGCTTGTAGCGGCGGCCGTGGATCATGTTGATCATGCCGAGGACGCGCGCCATCTCCTTCTCGGTGCGGGCGAACGTGGTGAGGTTCATGGTCGCGAACCGCTGGCGGGTGATGGCCTTCGGGCGGGCGAACTCGCGCAGGCCGTCGGCGCCGTGGATGCGGCCGAAGCCGGACTCGCCGACGCCGCCGAACGGCAGGGCCGCGACCTGGGCGAAGGCGGCGAACGCGTTGATGGACGTCATGCCCGACCGCATCCGGCGGGCGGCGTCCATCGCGCGGGACTTGTCGCCGGAGAAGATCGTCCCGGCGAGGCCGTAGCTGGTCCTGTTCGCCTTCTCGACCGCCTCGTCCATGTCCTTCACGCGGTGGACGGTGATCGTGGGTCCGAACGTCTCCTCGCACACGGCCGAGGAGTCGTCCGGGACGTTCGTCAGCACGACCGGCTCGACGTAGGGCTTGCGGACGGACTCGGCGCCGCCGACGACCGCCTTTCCGCCCTTGTCCAGCGCGTCCTTGATGTGGCGCTCGATGACGTCGAGCTGGGCCGGCATCGTGATGGGGCCGTAGGCGGCCTCGCGGTCGAAGCCGGGACGCAGGTCGCGGGCCTTCTCGGTCAGCTTGCCGAGGAACCGGTCGTAGGCCTCGTCCACGACGTAGATCCGCTCGACGCCGATGCAGGTCTGGCCCGCGTTCGACATGGCGCCCCACAGCGCGGCGTCGGCGGCGGCGTCGAGGTCGGCGCCGGTGTCGACGATGCAGGCGTCCTTGCCGCCGCACTCGGCGACGATCGGGGTCAGGTTCTCGGCGCAGGCCGCCATGACGCGCTTGGCGGTGCGGGCCGAGCCGGTGAAGGCGATCTTGTCGACGTGCGGGGACGAGGCGAGCGCCGCCCCCGTCTCGCCGAGCCCGGTGACCGTCTGCAGGACGGGATGCTCGGGGATCACCGCGGCGAACAGCTCGGCGAGGAGCACGCCGACGCCCGGGGTGTACTCGGACGGCTTGAACACCACGGCGTTGCCGGCGGCGAGCGCGTAGGCGATCGAGCCCATCGGGGTGAAGATCGGGTAGTTCCACGGCCCGATGACCCCGACGACGCCGAGCGACTGGTACTCCAGCACGCAGCGCTGGTTGATCGCCATGAGCCCGGGGTAGACGTTGCGCGGCCCGAGGATCTTCTGCGCGTTGCGCGCCGCCCAGTCCAGGTGGGTGATCGCCATGATCGTCTCAAGCTGGGCGTCCTGGACCGGCTTGCCGGTCTCCTGGTGGATGAGCTCGGCCATCCGGTTCAGGTTGCGGGTGAGCGAGCCCTTGACGTTCAGCAGCCGGAGCCGGCGCTCCTTCCAGCCGAGGGCGCGCCACCAGCCGGCCGCCTCGCGGGCGCGCTCGACCGCCGCGGCCACGGCGGCGCCGTCCTGGACGGGGTGCTCGGCGACGACCTCGCCGGTGGCCGGGTTCAGCGACGCGAAGGTCTCGGCGTTCTCCGTGGCCACGGACATGGGGAACCTCCCGGGAGGGGCCTGGTAAGTGACTGCTTGCACAGCAGTACCGGCTAGTAAACCACCCTATGTGCCGGGTCGGGCGTCGGGGATCCAGCTTCCGTGGAATCCGGCCGGGACGCGGCGCGGCAGCCGGACGCTCGCGGCGGGCGAGAGGTCCGCCGCGTCCAGCACCAGCAGCTCGGACGCCTGGGCGCGGGTGACGATCGACAGCAGCCAGCCCTCGTCCTCCGCGCGGGCGCCCGCCGCCGGGACGAAGACCGCCTCGCCGACGTGCGCGTCGTCGCCGAGCTCGTGCGCGGACGTCCCCCGCCCGCGCAGGTCGTACTTCACGATCGACTCGCCGCCCACCGTGTAGAGGTAGCGGTGCTCCCTGCCGGTGCGGGCGTCGTCGTGCGTGGGGAACTCGACGCCCCGGTCGTCGAGCGGCTCCTCGGTCGCGCGGCGGGTCGCGGGGTCGAGGACCCAGCGGTGCAGGTGCGCGTTCTGCGAGCGCGCCGCGCCGGTGGCGGGGTCGACGGTTCCGCCGATGTCCTCCCAGAGGGTGACGAAGTTCTCGGGCCGGTAGCGCGCCCCGTCCACCACGATCCGTCCGGCGGCGTCCTCGTGGGCGTTGCCGACGTGGAAGACGTAGCAGGGGTCGATGTCATACCAGGTGACCCCGGCCGTGCCGTCCCGGCGCATCACGCCGAGCCGGGCGCCGTAGGCGTCGTCCCAGACGTACGGCATGCCGGTCGACCCGGACATCGCCAGGTCGACGTCGAACACCACCGGCAGGTCGAGCCAGACGACGTGGTTCTCGGTGATCGCGAAGTCGTGCATCATCGTCGGGCCCGCCACCTCGACCTCGCGGCTCTCGGCCAGCGTCCCGTCCGGAGTCAGCCGGTGGTAGGTGAGGTGGGGCTCGAACGCCCCGTACCCGAAGAACAGCAGGTCGCCGGTGACCGGGTCCTCCTTCGGGTGCGCGGTCATGGCGGTGGTGAGCCGCCCGCCGAAGTCGCAGGCGCCGACGGTCTCCAGCTCGGGCGTCACCTCGTAGGGGAAGCCGGCCTCCACCAGCGCCCAGATCTTGCCCGCGTACGGGACGACGTGGGTGTTGGCCTGCACCGAGCGGCGGTCGAAGGTGAGGTCGTCGCGGACGAACGGCGTCCCGTTCAGGTAGGCGTCGGTCCGCACCCACCGGTTGCGGTACCACTCGGCGCGGCCGTCCCGCAGCCGGATGCCGTGGATCATCCCGTGGCCGGTGAACCAGTGCCGGCTCGGCTCTCCCGGCTTGGGGTTCGGCCCGTTGCGCAGGTAGCGGCCGGTCAGTTCGGGGGGCAGCGCGCCGGTGACCTCAAGGCCGCGGGCGTCGGTCTCGTCGGGGACGGGGGCCAGGTGACCGTCCAGCCAGGTGGCGGGGCGCTCGGTGGTGTTCTCGCCCATCTCGGTGCTCCTTTCCGGGCCGCTCCTCGGCGAGGGGTCAGCGGGAGGACGGCTCGGGCTGCGACGTGGCGGGCGCCTCCGCCAACGGTAGCCCGAGCCGGTCGTGGCGGCGCCTGCGCGCGAACTCGGGGTACCGCGCGGTGAAGACGGCGGGGACCGTGAAACCGGTGACCTTGACGGCGACCAGCAGTGCCGTGGCGTCCGGTGTCCAGTGCTGGACGCAGCCGAGGGCGGCCGCCAGCGCGGTGAAGCTCGCCGCCCACACGGAGGTGAGCACGCGGTTGACGCTCCGGAACGCGTCCGTCGCGGCGGTCCCCGCGGTGACCTGGCGGCGCGCGACGCCCGCGGTGAAGGGGCGTCCGAGAAGGAGCGTCGCCCAGGCGGTGAGCGCCAGCCACCCGATCGCGAGGGACGCGCCGTAGTCCAGCGCCGGCGAGCCGGGGACGGCGAACGCGAGCGCGGTGAGGGCGGCCATGAACACCGAGGTCGAGATCTCCAGGATCAGCGAGTCGGCGCGGTGGCCCCGGCGCAGGTCCTGGCCGAGCAGGGCCAGCGCGGCGACGAGCCCGGCCGCGGCCCCCGCGCGGTCGTCGAAGCCGCTGACGACCGCGAGCAGGATCCAGGGGAGGAAGGTTCGGGCGTAGTACTTCGACATGGCCGGGGCTCCTGGCTTCACGTTCCAACTTTGACATGTCGAAGATAGACAGTCCAGTTTCGACATGTCAACTGTGAAGGGTTAGAGTGCGGGGCATGAGTTTGCGACATGCGGTGCTCGGGCTCATCGCCGAGATGGACGGCGCCAGCGGCTACGACCTGCTGAAGATGTTCGAGATCTCACTGGGGAACGTGTGGCCGGCCCGGCAGAGCCAGCTCTACGGCGAGCTGGGCAAGCTCGCCGACGCCGGGCTGATCGAGGTCGCCGAGGAGGGGCCCCGCGGCCGCAGGGCGTACCGGATCACCGAGTCCGGGCGCGCGGAGCTGCGCCACTGGCTGGTGGACGTCCCCTCGAAGGGGAGCCGCAAGGACGAGTCGCTGCTGCGGGTCTTCTTCCTCGGCATGGTCGAGCCGGAGGAGGCCCGGCGCTACATGCGCGGGCACGCGGCGGGGCTCGGGGAGTACCTCGACGAGCTGACCGCCCTGGAGAAGAACGTCGACTGGGGTGAGGACGACCTGTCCGTCTACGGGCGGCTGGTCATCGAGTACGGCAAGCGGTTCGCCGCGATGCGCCGCGACTGGTTCGAATGGGCTTCGCGTGAGATCGAGTCCCTCGGCGAGCGCGGCGCCGAGGGCGGGCGGGGCCGCGGGCACTGAGGCTCGCGGCCCCGCGGGACGCGGTCAGCGGAAGTCGTGGGCGTGGTCGGCGGCCCACTCCTTGAACGTCCGGCCGGGACGGCCGGTGATCCGCTCGACCTCCCCGGTCGGCTCCGTCGGACGGTCGACGGCGCGGGCGCGCAGGCGGAGCAGGATGTCCACCAGCCCCTCGCGCATGTAGGGGCGGCCGAGCATCTCCTCCCGCGCCCGCTCGGGGGAGATCTCCTCGAACCGCGCCGGGCGGCCGGCGGCCTCCCCGATCAGTTCGACCATCTCCGGATGCGAGATCAGTTCGGGACCGCTCAGCACCGGCTTGGCGCCGACCAGGGCGTCGGTGAGCAGGGCCTTCGCCGCGACGGCCGCGATGTCGCGCTCGTGGATCGGCGTGCTGCGCGCCGCCGCGTACGGCTCGCGGACCGGCTCGCCCGCGCGGATCGCCTCCCGCCACGCCAGCGCGTTGGAGGAGAACTCGCCGGGACGCAGGAACGTCCACTCCATCCCGGTCTTCTCGATCGCCCGCTCGATCGCGAGGTGGTGCACCGCCAGATGGTTGGACGGGTCGTCGTCCAGCGCGGCGGCCGACGAGAGCATGACGGCGCGCCGGACGCCGTGGTCGACCGCGCGGGTGAGCAGGTCGTCGAGGCCGTTCCAGAACACGGCCGGGTTGAGGAAGAGCGACGTGACGCCGTCCAGCGGCATCTCGTCGGTGCGGGCGACCTGCGCCTCGCTGGGCAGGTCCGCGGTGGCGGGGTCCCGGGACAGCGCGCGGACGGCGGCGCCCGCGGTGAGCAGTTCGCCGACGAGATGGCGTCCGACGTTGCCGGTCGCTCCGGTTACGAGAATCATGCGGCCAGCTTCAACCAGATGGATGAAGTTGTCAAACAGTCGGATGGTTGAACTCCTCAGAAGCTTGGCTACCATGGGGAACGTGACGGAACCGACGAAGCGGCCGGCGACGAAGCAGGCGCGGCGCGCCCCGGCCCCGGACGAGCGCACGCTCGACGCCGAGCGCTCGCGCCGCCTGCTGGTGGACGCCGCGCTGGAGGAGTTCTCCGCCAAGGGCTACGCGGGCGCCCGCGTCCAGGACATCGCCGACCGCGCCGGCGTCAACAAGCAGCTGATCAACTACTACTTCGGCGGCAAGGAGGGGCTGTACTGCGAGCTCCACCGCCGCTGGCTGGAGCGGGAGGCCGAGTTCAACGACCCGGACGCCCCGTTCGACGAGATCGTGGTGCGGTACCTGCGGCACGTCCTCGACGACCCGCGCGGCACGAGGCTGAACGCCTGGCGCGGCCTCACCGAGGATCTGAAGGACATCCCGTCCGGCCCCCGCGAGGACCTGTCCGACATCGAACGCCGCCAGACCGCCGGGGAACTGCCCGCCGACCTGGACCCCGCCGCGATCATGTTCGCCGTGATGGCGATGGTGTCGGCGCCGGTCACCAAGCCGCTCGCCGTCCGCCACGTCTTCGGGATGGACCCGGAGTCACCCGAGTTCCAGCGCCACTACGCCGAGCAGCTGCGCCGCATCGTCCGCCACCTGACGGGCTAGCCCTTCCACCACTGGAACAGGTAGTGCCCGAGCTCGATCGGATGGTTGATCCGCTCGTCGAAGACCTTGAACGGGAACTCGCCGAGGCCGATCGCGTCGGTGAGGTAGTAGATGACGTTGAAGAAACCCTCGTTGATCGGACCCAGCCACAGCAGCGCGATCAGGACGAGGAACGCGTAGCCGCCGTAGGCGTTCGCCTGATCGACCCAGCGGCGCGGCAGGTACGGCTCGACGATCCCGAAGCCGTCCAGCCCGGGGATCGGCAGCAGGTTCAGGATCGTGGCGGTGACCTGGAGGAACGCCAGGAACGCCAGGCCCGACCAGAACAGCGCGTGGTCGGCGTCGGCGAAGTTCTTGAAGATCACCGCGAGCATGATGGCGAACAGCGCGTTCGACAGCGGGCCCGCCGCCGAGATCAGGCTGTGCCGCAGCCTGCCCTGGATCACGTGCCGGTCGATCCAGACGGCGCCGCCCGGCAGGCCGATGCCGCCGAGCACGATGAACACGACGGGGATGAGGAAGCTCAGCGTGACGTCGGAGTACTTCAGCGGGTTCAGCGTGAGGTAGCCCTTGGCCGCGACGCTGCGGTCGCCCGACCGGAAGGCGGTGTACGCGTGCCCGAACTCGTGCAGGGACAGCGACAGGATCCACGATGCGAGCACGAACCCGAACAGCGCGATCCGGCCCGGCTTGTCCAGGATCGCCTCGTACCGCCAGGTGATCAGGCCGCACAGGATCGTCGCCGCCACGACCGCGAGGAACACCGGGCTCGGCCGGACGGCCGCGCCTCCCCGCCTCTCGCTCGCAGTGCCATTCATCGGTTCCGGCCCCTCTCGCCGCGCCGTCTCCGCGGCGTCCCGTCCCAGGTCCTCATGCCGGCGCCGCGATGACCGGCACGACGTAGGTGCGCAGGAAGCGGCGCAGCCCGTCGGCGTCCCGGTCCCGGTCCATCACGATCAGCGAGGTGATGATGCGGAAGAGGAACTCGACCGTGCCCTCCACCTCGATGTCGGCGCGCAGCGTCCGCTGCCGCTGCGCCTGCTCGAAATGGGGCCGCACGTACTCGCAGCACAGCGCGAGCACGTGCTCGGCCGCCCCCGCCACCGCCGCCTGCATGTGCCCCGCCGCCTCCGGGACGAGGAAGTGCGCGATCGCCGGCTCCTCGCGGACGTAGTTCACCGCGTCCAGCGTCCCCTCGACGATCGCCTCGGAGACCGACCGCTCCCGGCGCAGCCGCTCGGCGAGCCGGTCGAGGAACCGCCGCAGGTCGCGCACCACCACCGCGAGGATCAGCTCGTCCCGCCCGCCGGTGACGCTGCGGTACACGGTCGCCCGCGACAGCTTCGCGGCGGCGGCGATGTCCTCGACCGTGGTCTTGGCCACGCCGAAGCGGCCGAAGCACGCTTCGGCCGCGTCGATGATGCGCTCGCGCGTGGCGTCGCCGGTGACCGGGGGCATGACCCGAACATTACCGGCCGCTGGTCGGCGCTCAGTCCAGCGTGTACTCCAGCGCCCAGGTGTGCCCGCCGTCCTCGGCGACGGAGATCTGGCCGACGCCGCGGATCCCGGCGAGCTCCCCCGTCCCCGAGGTGGGGACGATCAGCCACCGCAGCCACTGGGTGTCGGCCGTCCCGTCCTCGCTGCCCGCGCTGTGCTGGAGGACGAACGTCCCCTCCCGGCCGTGCAGGATCCCCTGGACGTGCTCGATCCCCACATAGGCGACGGGCCCCGCCGGCGACTCCACCGTGATCAGCTCGGTGGAACTCGTCCCCACGAGGTCGCCGTGGAAGGTCTTGCCCACGTGGACCCGGGTCATCCGGTTGCCGCCCTGCTCGTCATAGGGCTTGTCGGCGTCCCACGCCTCGATGTCGAAGCTGCCGCTGGCTTGAAACGTCATGCCCGCAATGATGCCCGCCCCGTCAGACGCCCGGGGAGACCCCGGGGAGTCGGAGCCGGAAGACGACGCGGTCGACCGCCGGGCCGTCGTAGTCGGCGACGGGGCCGGTGACCGTGAAACCCATCGCGGTGTGGAAGGCGATGGAGCCGCGGTTCTGCGGAGAAGTGATCGCCTTCACCTCCGTGCGCTGATCGGCCGCGGCCAGGTCGAAGAACCGGTGGTAGAGGCGACGGGCCAGGCCGTGGCCGCGAAGACGGGGCGCGACGCCGACGAAGTGGATGTAGGCGGTGTCGGGCATCGACGGCGACAGGAACCCGATGAGGAACCCCGCCAGGCCGCCGCCGTCTTCGGCCACCAGGCTGGTGCGGTGGAAGTGATCCAGGAACAGGCGCGGCAGGATCGACCTGATTGGCCGTCCCCACCAGTCGTCCACCACACCGACGATACGGTCGTAGTCATCCGGTTCGGCAGGTCGTAGACGCACGCTCTGGTTCACGGCCACGAATCGTCCCGGCAACGCCCGCTCGCTGTCCAGCGTCCAGGCCGTGAGTTCCGCTGGACGGGCGGCGGTGGCGGTGAGAGAGCACCGGCCCCAGCGGGTGGCTGGGGCCGGCGGGTGTCACCTACCGCACGTGCCCGGTCGTCAGGCCGGGAGCGTGGGCAGGAACAGGGGCCGCTTGCGGGCTCGGGTCGCCTGCTCGAACGAGTAGGCGAGGCTCAGGAGCTCTTCGTCGCGGTTCCTGTGGCCGATGAACGAGACCCCCAGCGGCAGATAGGTGTCGGCATACCCGGCCGGGACCGTGATGCTCGGATACCCGGCGACCGCCGCCGGGGTGTAGGAGTACACCCAGGTTTTGCGGCGCTCGGAGAGCCCCGTAGCCGGGTCGTTGGACGGAGCCATGACCGCATGCAGGCGGTGTCCCCTGAAGAGGCGGTCGATGGTTCCGCGAGTCTCTCTGCTGATCCGGGTGCGTTCCTCCTGGTACTGCCGCGGTGAGCGGGCGATGTCCGAATCTTGAGCTTCTTCGAGTCTGGCGATCCCGAACTCGGACGTCCGCTCGGCGGGATGACCGCGGAAAGCGATCAACTCGTCGAGATCGTGAGGGTGTTCGCCGCCGAGCGAGTTCAGGTAGGCATTGAGGCTCACCTTGAACTCGTAGGGAAGTACACCGGACGTGTCAGGTTCGGGCAGGTCCACCTCAACGGTGGTCGCGCCCATCTCGTGGAGCTTCGCCGTGGCTTCGGCGAGAACACGATCCACGTCCGGGTGGCTTCTGCCTCCCCTGATCCCGCGCCACACACCGATCCTGGTCCCGGGTGGAAGGTCCGTTTCCAGGCGGATGGCGAAGCGAGGGGTTGCGATCACCTGGAACACCGCGGCGGCATCCGCCACGTTCCGGGTGATCGGCCCGGCGGTGTCCTGGTACGGCGAGACCGGCACGATGCCGGTCCCGCTGACCCGTCCCAGGGACGGTTTGAAGCCCACAACACCGGTCATCGCGGCGGGCGCGATGATGGAGCCGCAGGTCTCGGTGCCGAGCGACACCGGGGAAAAACCTGCGGCCTCGGCTGCCGCGGAACCGCAGGAAGACCCGTTCGTGATCCGATCCAGAACGCAGGGGTTCCGGGTCTGGCCGCCGATCGGACTCCAACCGATGAGGGCGGTGGAGCTTCGGTAATTGGCCCACTCCGACGTGTTCGTCTTGCCGAGGAGGATCGCGTTGCTTCGGCGCAGCCGGACCACCACCTCCGCGTCGCGGTGCGGCATGGCGTGCCGCATGGCCTCGGAACCCGCCGTCGTGGGCGTACCTTTGGTGTCGATGAGGTCCTTCGCCAGGTACGGAATCCCGGCGAGCGGTCCGAGTGGGATACCTGAGGCTCGAAGCCGGTCGATCTGACGGGCCTCTGCCAACGCGTTCGGATTCACGGTGATGACCGCGTGCAGTACGGGGTTCAGCCGCTCGATGCGCTTCAGGCAGTGCGCGGTGAGCTCTTCTGCGGTCAGCAGACCGGTCGCCATTGCTCTCAGCAAATCGCGAATGGTCATTTCCTCGAAAAAGGCCGCTTCCATCGGCCCTCCTCCTGTCTGGATTGCGTCCGCCGTACGGCGGGGCCGCCTTTGGCGACCATCCAGGACAGTCCGAGCTTGGAGCACTGCGTCAAGAAGTTGCTTCTGGCTGATCGCGTTTGTCAGCGGAGGTCGTACTCTGCATAACCGTGCCCCTGATCCGCCACGGCAAGTCAGGGGCACGACGGGCGACACAGGCCCTGGAGGTTCGGGTCAGCGTCTCGTCAGGGGTGGAGGTCGACCACGCCCTTGCCGCTCGCCATGTCGAGGGGGACGGAGACCTGGTCGTGCGCGATCAGCCAGTCGTCGCCGGCCTTCCGGAAGCAGAAGGTGGCGCGGACCCACATGCCGCTCGTCGCCGTTCCGTTCTTCAGCGTGCCGCTGAGCCGGCCGAAGCAATGCCCGAAGGCCACGTCCCCGCCCACGGTGATCGTCAGGTCGCGGACCTCGTAATCCACCTCCTCAAAGAACGTGAACACGTTCGTCCAGTTCTTCATCTTCGCGGCGATCCCGACGTGCTGGAGCGGCGGTTCGACGTCGAAGGACACGACGTCCTCGGCGTAGAGCCGCTCCAGGGCCTTCAGGTCCTTGGCGCGGATCCCTTCGACGATCTTGTCGATCTGCTGCCGGATCCTGCCTTCGTCGACCTCGTGCTGCGCGGTCATGGACACCCACCCCTTCGATCAGTGAGGAACATCGGCCTTCTCCCCTATGACGGAGCGGAGCCCGGAAATGTGATGCCCTCGCGGAGACGATCGCGTCCGAACCTCCTCGCGGACGGTCGCGTCACATGATCAACACGGCCGGGGCGGCGAGGAGAGCACGTGGGCGAGTGGAAGATCTCCGGTTTTCGCGAGGTGCGCGAACTCGGGGCGGGGGCGCAGGGACGCGTCGTCCTGGCGCAGCACGAGGAGACCGGGTTCCCGGTCGCGGTGAAGTACGTCGTCGCCGGGCCCGACACGGCCGCGTCGGAGGCGTTGCGGCGCGAGGCCGAGATGCTGGCCCGGGTGGAGAGCCCGCACGTGGCCCGGCTCTACCAGCTGGTGGAGGGCGAGCACGGCGCCGCCCTCGTGATGGAGGCGGTCGACGGCGTCTCGCTCAAGGTGGTCCTCGCCGAGCACGGGCGACTGGATCCGCAGGCGGCGCTGACCGTCCTGAAGGGGTCGCTGCTCGGCCTGGCGGCGGCGCACGCGGTGGGCGTCGTCCACCGGGACTACAAGCCCGCCAACGTGGTGGTCCCCGAGGACGGGCGAAGCAAGCTCATCGACTTCGGCATCGCGTCGGCCGCCGGTTCGGCGTCGCGGTCGGGCACGCCGTCCTACATGGCGCCGGAGCAGTGGCTGGCGGGCGAGGCCGGCCCGTCCGCCGACGTGTACGCGGCGACCTGCGTCTTCTACGAGTGCGTCATGGGCCGGCGCCCGTTCGGCGCGGACAGCGCCGTCGGGCTGCGCGGGCAGCACCTCACCGCCCCCGTTCCGCTGGAGGACTTCCCCGTCCCGCTGCGCCCGCTGGTCGCCCGGGGCCTGGCGAAGAACCCGGCGGAGCGGCACGCCGGGGCCATGGAGTTCGTCGCCGAGCTTGAGAGCATCGCCCGCGCGGCCTACGGGGACGACTGGGAGGGCCGCGGCATCCGCACGCTCGCAGCGGCGGCGGCGGGGCTGTCCGTGCTGTTCCCGCTCGCCGCCGCGGGGATCTCGGCGCCGGCGGGCACCGCCGCCGCGGGAGCCGCCGCCGGGACCGCGGGCGCGGGAGGCGCCGGAACGGCCGGGACCGTCGCCGCGGGCGCCGGGAACACCGCGGCGGGCTTCCTCGCCAAGGCGAGCGTGGTCAAGGCCGCGCTGGTCGTCGCGGGGGCGACCGCGGCGGGGACCGTCGGTGTGGTCACCTACGAGACCACGCGCCCGGAGGCGGCGGAAGCACCCGCGATCACTCTCGCCGCCCTGAACCGGACGTACGCCGACGGGGTGCTGGAGGTCAAGGGCGGCCAGTATGCCCAGGTCACGGGGATGAAGAACGCGTCGGTCCAGACCGCGGCCAACAGGGCGCTGCGCGTCCCGCTCGACCAGGCCATCACGTTCTACAAGGAATGGGGCAGGACGGCCGGCGCGCGCGCCGCCTGCGGCGGCCGGACGAACCTGCTGAGCACGACCGTCGTCAAGGGGCTGACCGGCCCGGACCTCGTGTCGGTGCGCTACGTCCCGAAGTTCCAGCGCAGATGTGGCAAGGGGCCCGGACACTTCCCGGGCTTCGTCGTCACCGTCGACCTGCGCACCGGTCGCGCGCTGACGGCCGACGACGTCTTCAAGCCCGCCTCGTTCGGCGCGACCGGGATGAAACGGCTGTGGGACGGGCTGCCGGAGGGGGACGACAAGCAGCAGTTGATGCGCGGCCACTCCGGCTCGGGCGGTTTCTTCAACCCCTTCCAGCGCTCTTCGTTCTTCCCGAGTCCCCGGGAACCCGGGTCGCCGCCGTGGGCGCAGCCGTTCTTCGGTGTGAAGCGGTTCGACCTCATCTACGCCGGGCTGGACGACGGCCCGGCCACCTCGGCCTTCGATCTGGGCCGCACGAGTTGCTACGACTTCGCCATCCCGTACGGGAAGGTGAAGGACCTCTTCAAGCCCGAACTGGCGGCCAGGCTCCCCGTCGCGTGACCCTTCGCCGTCACCGGACGCCCCGGGCCGCGTGACCGCGGCCCGGGAGGGGCGTCAGAAGAGGGTTCCCTCGTGCTCGATGCCGCGCAGGGCGTCGTAGTCGAGGGTGACGCAGGTGATGCCGCGGTCGGTGGCGAGGACGCGGGCCTGGGGCTTGATCTCCTGGGCCGCGAAGACGCCGCGGACGGGGGCCAGGTGCGGGTCGCGGTTCAGCAGCTCCAGGTAGCGGGTGAGCTGCTCGACGCCGTCGATCTCGCCTCGGCGCTTGATCTCGATGGCGACGGTGGCGCTCGTGGCGTCGCGGCAGAGGATGTCGACCGGGCCGATGGCGGTGGGGAACTCGCGGCGGATCAGGGTGTAGCCGTCGCCGAGGGTGGTGATGTGCTCGGCGAGCAGTTCCTGAAGGTGCGCTTCCACGCCGTCCTTCTGGAGGCCGGGGTCGATGCCGAGCTCGTGGCTGGTGTCGTGCACGAGCTCCTCGATGGTGAGGATCAGGCGCTCGCCCGACTTGCCGTGCGTGACCGTCCAGCGTGCGATGGCGCCGTTCTCCTCATAGACCTCCTCGCGCAGCGAGCAGGGCGGGTTCATCCAGTTGAGGGGCTTGTAGGCGCGGTCGTCGGCGTGCACGCTCACGCTCCCGTCCGCCTTGATCAGGATCAGGCGGAGGGCCATCGGCAGGTGGGCGGTGAGCTTGCCGGCGTAGTCGACGCTGCAGCGGGCGATAACGAGACGCACGGTGCATCACCTTAGTGCGACGTCAGGCCTGGTTCAGGCGAGACCGGCGTACCGGCGGCACTCGTCGTGGTCGGCGGGCAGGCCCCAAGCGCGGAGGATCTCCATCAGATTTCCCCACCGCCAGCTCTCGGGCGGCAGTTCGGCGATCGTGCGGACAGTCCGCTGCTGCGCGGAGGTGAGGTCGGCGAACCGGGGGAGGGGGAGGGCCGGGGCGCGGAACGTCAGTCTGAGCGCCGCCCCGGCCATCGGGAACGACGCCTCGTCGGACGTGCGGGACAGGCCGTCGAGGACGGCGTCGACGGCATCGGGCGGCGCCTCGTCCAGCGCGGCCAGCGTCAGGGCCGAGTAGAGGCGCAGGTCGCCCTCCAGAAAAGCCGCCTCGCCCTCGGGCGGGGACGCGCTGGAGGCCGCCAGCTCGGCGATGACGGGTGCGTCGGCCGCCCCCAGCCGGGCGAGCGCGATCGCGGCGGCCCAGCGCGGCAGTGGCTCGGCGGCGGCCAGGTGCCCGCGGAACCGGGGGAGCAGCGCCCGGCCCTCCAGCAGCCCGGCGGCGACGAGCGCGTGCGCGACGACGATGGGGTCGTGCTCGGCTTCGAGCAGCGCCTCCAGCGCGGGGAGGGTGGTCGCCGCCTCCTCGGGGAACCAGCCGGCCGTGTACGCGGCGGCGGCCCGCACTCCGGCGTCGTCATCACCGAGCAGGGTCCGCACGGTGGGCAGACCGGCGCGGACGGCGTCGTAGGCGGCGAGTTCCGCCTCGACGGAGCGCAGCGCCCACGCGAAGTCGAGGTGGTCCCGGTCGCCGGTCTCCCGCAGCCGCGCGGCCTCCTCACGCCAGGTCGTGATGTCGACGCCGGACGGCAGGTGCGCCTCGTCGTACCCGATGGCCAGCGCGGCCGTCAGGTAGAGCGGCCAGGTGCGTTCCGGAGCGCCGGGGTGGGACGCCAGCCCGAGCAGGAACGGGACCGCTGCGGCGGACGCGCCGTACCGGCTCCCCTGATGGAAGATGGTGGTGAAGAGCTCGCCGAGCGCCGCTTCCCGCTCGTCCTCGTCGGGCGAGGAAAGCGCGCGCAGCAGGTCGGGCACGTCCTCCGCCGAGCCGTAGGCGTGGTCGAGGCCCGCCCAGTCGATGCCGTCCAGTCCCGCCAGCGGTTCGCCCATGCCGCGATCATGCCACCGGCGCCGGACCGTCCGCCCTAAGCACGCCTAAGCCCACTGACCGGGCGATATAAGGCGTCGTGCCCATGTGGGGACGGGCGCCTTAGCGAGAGTCTCTTGGATGTCGGGCCGTGCCGAATCGGCCCGCACCATTCGGGAGGGGCCGTGTACCACCACGAGATCATGCAGTCGCTCATGAGCGAGCGGGTCCGCGCGCTGCGCGCGGAGGCCGGGGCCGAGCGGGACGCGCGACTGGTGCGCCGGGCCCGCGAGTACTGGGCCGAGCGCGCCGAGCGGATCGCCGCCCGGCCGGCCGCGCGGCGGCGC
>NZ_JBFARL010000051.1:0-43008 GCF_040674655.1 Actinomadura sp. NPDC049753
CTGATGATCGCCAAGGTCGACCAGCGGCTCCACGACCGCGACATGGGCATCGAGCTGCGGCAGGAGGCCAAGGACCTGCTCGCGATCCGCGGCTACGACCCGGTGCTGGGAGCGCGGCCGCTGCGCCGCACCATCCAGCGCGAGATCGAGGACACCCTGTCGGAGAAGATCCTCTACAACGAGCTCAAGCCCGGCCAGATCGTCATCGTCGGCACCGAGGGCTTCGACCCCGACAACACCGACACGGCCGAGAACGCCAAGTTCACCTTCAAGGGCGTGCCGAAGCCGTCGACCGTCCCGGACAGCCCGCCGCCCATCGAGGGCGCGGTCAACTTCAACAAGGACTGACGTCCCGCGCGCGAAGGCCCGCGACCGGTTCCCTCCGGTCGCGGGCCTTCCGCATGTTCGCGGCTCGCATGTTCGCGGCTCGCATGTTCGCGTTTCTCCTGGGCAGCTTCCCCTCACAAGATCGACTGTCTTCGGGAGCCGCCATGAGCCGTCTGACCCTCTCCGCCCCCGTCCTCGACGCCCCCGACCCCCACGTGCTGGCGGACTTCTACCAGCGCCTCCTCGGCTGGACGGTCGTGCAGGACGAGCCCGACTGGGTGAAGCTGCGTCCCCCCGGCGGCGGAACCGGCCTGTCGTTCCAGACAGAGCCGCTCTACAAGCCCCCCACGTGGCCCGCCGCGGAGGGCGCCCAGCTGCAGATGGCCCACCTGGACTTCGAGGTGGACGACGTGGACGCCGCCGGAAAGCACGCCGAGGCAGTGGGCGCCGTCTTGGCCGACTTCCAGCCGGGTGACGACTTCCGGGTCTACCAGGACCCGGCGGGGCACCTGTTCTGCCTCTTCACGCGCGAGCCGGAGACGCCGGTGGGTTAATCCACAGAACGCCGTTCGGTCTCCGACGCCCGCCGCTCTCGTGAACCCTGAAGGTGACTTCAGGGAGGCCCAGTGCGCGACCAGATCGCCATCCGAACATCCCGCCCGCTCACTTCGAAGGGGAGGGGGGCGGGGTGGCGAGCCAGTCCTGTATCGCCTCTCGGAGGGCCTTCTTGGTCTGAGGCGGGGCGAAGGAGGCGGTGACCGATGCTCGGGCCAGGTCGGCCAGGGTGGGGTCGTCGTAGGCGAAAGTGGCGCGGACGTGCGCGTACTCGGTGGCGAGGGGGGTGTTGATCAGTGCTGGGATATCGGTGTTGAGAGTGACCAGCAGGCCGGCTTCGCGGAGGCGGGGGAGGGGATGCGCGTCCAGGGACGGGACGAATCCCAGGGCGACGTTGGAGGACGGGCAGACCTCCAGGGGGATCCCGCGTTCGCGGACCTCGGCCACCAGGTCGGGGTCGTCCAGGATCCGGATGCCGTGGCCCAGGCGCTCGGTGCGGCCGGGGCCGAGTGCCTGCCGGATGCTGGCCGGGCCCTCACCCTCTCCCGCGTGGTGGACGACGTGGAGCCCGGCGTCGTGGGCGGCGGCGAAGACCTCGGTGAACGGGTCGCCGGGGTGGGCCTCGTCGCCGGCGAGGCCCACGGCGACCACGCGCTCGTGACGCCGGGCGAGGTCCAGGGTCCGCCAGGCGCGCTCGACGGAGCGGCGACGGGAGTGGTCGAGGATCAGGCGGCACTCGATGCCGAAGGCTTCCTGGCCCGCCTCAAGGCCCTCCAGGACGGCCGCCAGAGGCATGCCGAGGTCCCCGAGGCGCTCGCCGTGCGCGGCGGCCGTGAACGAGACCTCGGCGTACCGGACGCCCTGGGCCGCCTCGTCCTCGCAGAACTCGTAGGCGATGCGGCGGAAGTCCTCAGGGCGCTGCAGGCAGGCGCGGACGAGGTCGTTCTGCGCGAAGAAGGAGGCGAAGTCGCCGAACGCGCCGAGGTCGTCGGGGACCGGCACGCCGTTGGCGGCGCCGATCTCGCGGAGAGTGGCGCCGCGGACGGTGCTCTCAAGGTGGACGTGCAGGTGGGCTTTGGGCAGGGTCAGCAGATCGCGCACTGCCGTACGGTACGAGCCGGAGCCCTGCGCTGACGAGCGAATTTTCGTTGACCGGCGGGGGAAGACCGGCCCAAGATCGACCGAATGCGCGCGGTTCGGCCCCCTGGTGAGGTGACGGCGGCCGAGCGGCTGCGCTTCGCTTCCCCGAATGAGGATTGAGGAGTTTCCCTGTTGCTACGGATCCACCGGACAGAGGACGGGCGGCGCATCGAGGGCGTCGCGCGGCCCGTCTTCATCCACAACGGCTCCTACCACCTCACAAATTTGCTGGTGTTCGCGGACGGCGCCATCAACTGCTGGGAGTGGGTCGACCTGAAGGGTCTCCGGGAGAAGCTCGAATGCGGCTGGGTGGTGACGGAGGTACCCGACGGCGGTGAGATCAGCGCGTTCGAGCTCGGCCGGTGGAAGGCCGCCGGGCCGATGTTCGGCCTCACCGCGGAGATGCTGCTGGGGGAGGTGGCCGACGACATCGAGCGGCTGAACGACCGGCCGGATTCCACCGACCGCTGCCTGGCGGCGCTGGACCGGTACCTGGAGTCGCGGGACGAGGCCGACCGGCTGGCGCTGCGCGAGGCCTACCTGGCGATTCCCGCCCACAAGCGCCACTACTCGCTCGGTGACATGGACAACAAGGACCGGCCGCTGGTCTTTCTCTGCACCGATGTCGGTGAGCGCCCGATCGGCGGTTGGTTCGACGATGACGTGGTGACCGAAGCCATGCGGGAATGGGCTCTGGATTACTTCGCGAAGGAGGCCCGCGCGCGCGTCGAATACGAATCGAAGAGGTCGGGGGACGATCCCCAGGAACCCTCGGGCGGGATGATTCACCTGGGCGGGCGCGTGTTTCCGCGAGGATGGCCGGAGAACCCTGGGGTCGACGCCCTGCAGAACGATTACCCTGCCCCGATCGAGGCCGGCGGCGTCGTCTACCCGTCGGTCACGCACGCCTACTGGGCCCTGTCCACCGAGGATCCCCAGGTCCGGGAGCGGATTCGTGCGGCGGAACGCCCCTACGACGCCCGGAAGCTCGCTGAAGAGGCGTCCCGCGTCCAGGGATGGCCGCAGGTCAGGACGGCGGTGATGGCCGGCCTCATGCGCGCGAAATACGCGCGGCATCCCGAGCTGGCGGAGATTCTTCTCAGCACGGGAGACGCCCCCATCGGGTATGGCGGGATCGAATCCGACCACTGGATCACGCGCGGAGACAAAGGCCGCAACTGGGTGGGTCGGCTGCTGGAGCTAGTCCGCTCTGAAATACGCGCACAGAGAGCCGGCCTGCCATTCCCCTGAGAAGAGGGATCCCTTGCGGACGGCCGCGAAAATTCAGCCGGGAAGGGCGTAGCGGCCGTCTTCCAAGGGGTCGACCAGGCCGTCCGCGATGAGGGTGTCCAGGGCGCGTTCGCGTTGGACGGCGTCCGACCAGACGACGTCCAGGGCCGGTTTCTCGACTGGGTGCTCGGCGTCCCGCAGGACGGCCAGGAGGCGGCCCCGGCATTGCCGGTCGGTGCCGGCGTACGTCTGGCCCCTTCGCGGCGGCCCGTCGTAGGCGGGACGGCCGCTCAGCTGCCACGTGCACCTGTCGATGACGGGGCAGTCGACGCAGCGTGGTGAACGGGCCGTGCAGACCAGCGCGCCCAGTTCCATGACCGCGACGGCCCAGCGGGCGGCGGTCGGCGGGTCGAGCGGCAGGAGGCTCTCCGCGAGCTCGACCTCGGCCTTGGTCTGGGACTTCGGCGGGTACTCGGCGCCGGAGAGCAGCCGGGCCAGGACGCGGCGGACGTTGGTGTCGAGGACGGCGTGCCGCTGCCGGAACGCGAAGCTGGCGACGGCGGCGGCGGTGTAGGCGCCGATGCCGGGAAGCGCCAGCAGGTCCGCGTGCGAGGAGGGGACGTCGCCGCCGTGCCGTTCGGTGATCGCGCGGGCGGCCTCGTGGAGGCGCAGCGCGCGGCGCGGGTAGCCGAGCCGGCCCCACGCGCGGACGGCCTCGCCGGACGGTTCGGCGGCGAGCGCGGCGGGCGTCGGCCAGCGGGTCGTCCAGGCCTCCCAGACGGGCAGGACGCGGGAGACCGGTGTCTGCTGGAGCATGATCTCGCTGACGAGGACGCCCCAGGGGGTCGCGTCCGGCGCCCGCCACGGAAGGTCCCGTGCGTTCGCGTCGTACCAGGCGAGGATCGGCGTGGTGAGAGCGGATTCGGTGTTCATGGCGCGCCGCCATTGTGGCACGCGGCGGGTCGCCCGCTCTTCCCGCCCGGGTGAATGCATACTGCCCGCATGGGGGCGAACACTGAGCGCGACCAGGACGGCTCCGGACTCGATCAATACTGGCGCCGGCGCGTGTGGGCCCTGGCAGGCGTCCTCGGGGCCGTGGGCCTGCTCGCTTGGGCGTGCCAGGGAGGCGCCGGGGAGGAGAAGCCGGGCCGCGACGCGGGCGCGGCCGAGCGCACGAGCGCCCCGCCGCCGAGCGCGATGCCGACGGTCACCGTCACCACGACGACCACGCCCGAGCCGGAGCAAGCCGACGGCGGCCCCTGCGACCGCGGTGACCTCGTGGTCAACATGTCCGCCGCGAAGAACGTCTACGCGGGGTCCGAGCGTCCGGAGTTCCGGGTCACGGTCGTCAGCACGCGCGACGGCTCCTGCGCGTTCGACACGGGATCGCTGGAGGTCCGCATCACCTCCGGCGCGGACCGCGTCTGGTCGTCGGGCAAGTGCCGCAAGGGCGACGCCCCCAAGGCGACGCTCCGGCGCGGCATCCCCTACGTCGACGACGTCGTCTGGGACCGCCGACGCGACTGCAAGAACACCGTCCGAGCCCGCCCCGGCACCTACGTGGCCACGCTGAAAGGCGCGAGGGCGAGAAAACAAATCTTCACCCTCCGCTAACCACCCCGCCCCCAGCTGGGCCGGTCTAGGCCGGCAACCGCGCTGCCCGCCGCCTGCGCTGCCTCGTGCTGCGCTGCCCGCGTCGCCGAATATGGTGACCCGCGCTGCCACTCGGCCTTCCCGCGGCCTGCGCTGCCCCGCGCCGCTGGTTGTGCTGGCCGTTTGGGGACGGTGGGGTCAGACGTAGCGTTCGAGGATGGATGATTCGGCCAGGCGGGAGAGGCCCTCGCGGACGCTGCGGGCGCGGGACTCGCCTACGCCGCCGACGGCCTGGAGGTCGTCGATGCTGGCGGCCAGGAGTTTCTGCAGGCCGCCGAAGTGCTCGACGAGGCGTTCGACGACCATGCTCGGCAGGCGCGGGACCTTGGCGAGCAGCCGGAAGCCCTTGGGGCTGACGGGCAGGTCGAGGGCGTCCGGGCCGGCAAAGCCCATCACCTCGGCGACCGTGGAGAGGTCGAGCAGCTCGTTGGCCGACAGGGTGTCGAGGGACGACAGGATGGCGTCCACGCCGCGGGTGCGGGTGTCGTCGGACGGGTAGTCGCGGACGATCAGCTGCCGGTCGACGTCGACGCCGGAGACCAGCTCGTCGAGCTGGAGGGACAGCAGGCGGCCGTCGGTGCCGAGCTCGACGACGTAGCCCTCGATCTCGTCGGCGATGCGGCGGACCATCTCCAGGCGCTGGACGACGGCGCTGACGTCGCGGACGGTGACGAGGTCCTCGATCTCCAGCGCCGACAGCGTGCCGGACACCTCGTCGAGGCGCAGCTTGTAGCGTTCGAGCGTCGCCAGGGCCTGGTTGGCCTTGGAGAGGATGGCCGCCGAGTCCTCCAGGACGTAGCGGATGCCGTCGAGGTAGAGCGCGATGATGTGCATCGACTGGCTCACCGAGATGACCGGCAGGCCGGTCTGGCGGGCGACGCGCTCCGCGGTGCGGTGGCGGGTCCCCGACTCCTCGGTGGGGAGGGTGGAGTCCGGCACGAGGTGGACGGCGGCGCGGACGATGCGGGTGTGGCTGTCGTCGAGGACGATCGCGCCGTCCATCTTGGCGAGCTCGCGCAGCCGCGTGGCGGAGAACTCGACGTCGAGCTCGAAGCCGCCCGTGCACAGCTCCGCGACGGGCTTGTCGTAGCCGAGCACGATCAGGCCGCCGGTGTGGCCCCGCAGGATGCGCTCCAGTCCGTCCCGGATCTGGGTGCCGGGAGCCACCGCGGCCAGTGTGGCGCGGCGTCGTTCGTCATGACCCTTGTCGTGTGATGGCACCTGGCCCCCGGAGGTCGCTGGACGGCGCCAGTTTACCGAGGCGGGCCGCGCACTGGTTCCTCCCCAGGTCGCAAGCGTGCGTTGTGTGAAGTAATACTCTGGCGGGACGCCTGTCAGGGCGCGGTAAACGCGACCTGCAGAGCCTGCTGGAGGCTGTCGACCTCCATGACCTTCATGCCCTCGTAGCTGCTGAGCTGCGGATCCGCGCGTTTGAGGGGCCCGTCGGCCAGTTCGAGGGAGCCGCGCGGGATGACGGCGTACTTGAACCCGAGCCGGGCCGCCTCGGCCAGCCGCCGCTGGACGCCGGGCACGATGCGGACCTCTCCGGCGAGGCCCACCTCGCCGAGCGCGATGAGGCTGGTGGAAAGGGCCTGCTCGACGGTGGAGCCCGCGACGGCGAGGCCGAGGGCCAGGTCGACGGAGGTCTCGGCGAGCCGGACGCCGCCGACGGTCGAGACGTACACGTCCTGCTCGTGCATGGAGATCTTGCAGCGCTGCGCGAGGACGGCGAGGACCATCGCGACGCGGGAGGTGTCGAGCCCGGAGGTGGCGCGCCGCGGCGCGGGCAGGTGCGACTTCGCGACGAGGGACTGCACCTCGGCGACGAGGGGGCGGCGCCCTTCGAGGGTGACGGTGACGCAGGTTCCGGGGACGGCCTCCTCGCGGCGGGTGAGGAACAGGCCGCTCGGGTCGGGCAGCCCGACGATGCCGACCTCCGACAGGTCGAAGCAGCCGAGCTCGTCGGTGGGGCCGTACCGGTTCTTCATGGCGCGGATCATGCGGAGCCGGGAGTGCCGGTCGCCCTCGAAGTACAGGACGACGTCGACCAGGTGCTCCAGGAGGCGCGGCCCGGCGATCGAGCCCTCCTTGGTGACGTGGCCGACCAGCACGACGGTCATGCCGCGCTCCTTGGCGACCCTGATCAGGTTGGCGGCGACCTCGCGGACCTGGGTGACGCCGCCGGGCGCGCCGTCGGCCTCGGAGGTGCCGATCGTCTGGATGGAGTCGACGACGAGCAGCCCGGGATCGACCGACTCGATGTGGCCGAGGATGGCGGAGAGCTCGGTCTCGGCCGCGAGGTACAGCCGGTCGGTGATCGCGCCGACGCGGTCGGCGCGCAGCCGGACCTGCTCGGCCGACTCCTCGCCCGTGACGTACAGGACGTTGCCCCCTTCGGAGCCCGCGGCCTCGGCGGACGGCGTCGAGGCCAGGGCGGCGACCTCCAGCAGCAGCGTCGACTTGCCGATGCCGGGCTCGCCCGCCAGCAGCAGGACGGCTCCGGGGACGATGCCGCCGCCGAGGACGCGGTCGAGTTCGTCCAGGCCGGTGGGGCGCGTCTGCGCGGACCGCACGTCGACCTGCCCGATCGGGCGGGCCGGGGAGCTGACCGGCCCGGCCGACACGACCCGGGCGGGGGTCGCCGACGCGGCCTCGGTGACCGTTCCCCATGTCTGGCACTCGCCGCAGCGCCCGACCCACTTGGAGGTCTGCCATCCGCATTCCGAGCACCGGTAGGCGGCCTTGGCCGTCTTCGCCTTCGCCATGCGCGGAAGCGTAGAGCCGGGCACCGACAGTATTCATCCCGCACGCGGGATGAGGTGGGTCAGCTCTCCTTGCGGGCCCGTTCGATCAGGTCGCCGAGGTGGTCGGACACGATGCTCGGACGTTCGAGCATCGCCATGTGCCCGGCGCCGGGGACGACCTCCAGCCGCCCGGACGGCACGCAGGAGGCGATCTTCAGGCTGTGCTCGACCGGGGTGAGCATGTCGTTCTCCGCGCCGATGACCAGGGTGTCGGCGCCGCCGAGGGACGCGCACTCGCTGATCACCTCGGTGGTGATCATGGAGCGGAAGAAGTCGACGAAGGCGTCCATGCGGGTGTCGGTCATCATCTGCTCGGCGAAGGCGACCGCGGCGGGGCTGGCGTCCGGGCCGAAGGCGACCAGGTCCTCGACGAGGGCGGCGGCGTCGCGGCCGAGGTGGCGGACGCGCTCGACGACGCCCGAGCCGGCGCCGAGCGCGCCGAGGGCGGCGGGCATGAGGCGGTGGGTGGTGCGGGCGATGAGCGCGGGCATGCCGAGCGTGATCTCGCCGAGGCCGCCGGACGACGTGCACAGCAGCCCGGCCGCGAGGATCTTGCGTCCGACCAGCTCGGGGTTCTCGTCGGCGTACCGCATGATGGTCATGCCGCCCATCGAGTGGCCGACCAGGACGACGGGGGTGTCGGCGGGGACGGTCGCCTCGATGACGGCGCCGAGGTCGCGGGCCAGGCGGGGGACGGCGTAGCCGTCGCGGGCGCCGCCGTCGGAGCGGCCGTGGCCGCGGTGGTCCCAGAAGACGAGGCGGCCGAGGCCGCGCAGGGCCTTGCGCTGGAAGTGCCAGGAGTCCTGGGTGAGCGTCCAGCCGTGGCAGAACACGACGGCGAGGTCGGTGCGGTCCTCCCCGTCGATCTCCGCGTACAGGCGGGTGCCGTCGTCGGCGCGGACGGGCAGCGGGCGTCCGCGCAGCGACCCGAACGGCTCGCCCGCGAACGGGTCGGGGCGCAGTTGCAGGCGGCGCATGGCGCGGCGCTGGGCGACCAGCCCGGCGCCGGCGCCGGCCGCGCCGAGGGCGGTGGCGGCGAGGAGACCGCCGAGCGCCCTCCCGGCGGTGACTCGGCTCGTGGCGGCGGCGCGACCCATGGTGCGTTCCTCCCGAATTCCCAACCGACTGGTAACTCAGGGGCAACGCCACCACAAATTCACGGCATAGTCCACCTCGAGGCCGGGGTGTTCGCGCAGGCAGGCGTCCGCGAGATCGCGGGGGAACTCGATCCGCAGGACGGCGGCCAGGTCCTCGCGGCTCTGGAACGCCCACCGGATCGTCAGCGGCTCCCGGTGGAAGCCGCGCCGCGTCCAGAACCGCTCGACGGCGGCGGGGTCGTATTTCGGCAGGCTCCGCTGGAACCAGCGGCCGAACGTGGAGCGGGTGGCGTCGTTGTCGATGATGAGGATCGCGCCGCCCCGCCGGACGACCCGGTCCAGTTCGGCGAGGCCCGGCTCGCATCCGGGGCCGAAGAAGTAGGCCCACCGCGCGTGGGCGACGTCGACGGACGCGTCCGGGAGCGGCAGCGCCTGGGCGGCGCCCGTGCGCACGGTGACGTTGGGAAGGTCCCGCGTGCGGCGCGCGGCGGCCGAGGCGAGTCCGGCGTGCGGCTCCACGCCGATCACCCGGCGCGCGTCCTCGGCGAAGAACGGCAGGTGGAAGCCGGTGCCGCAGCCGACGTCGAGGACGTCGGCGCCGTCCCAGGGGCGGATCGCGCGCATGGCGTCGGCCAGCACGCCGTCGGGGTCGACGGCGAGGTTCTCCAGCTCGTAGACCTGGGGGGAGTTCCAGATGTTGGGGCTGGGCACGGCGCCCCGCGCGATCTCGGCCACGGAGACAGAGGGTAGCCGCGCCGCAGGCGGAGCAAGCGAGATCACTCCCGGCGAGTGTTTCATCACGGCCGCGGCGGCATAGGCTCTCTTCTACGACACAGTCGAGCGATCATTCATGGCGAGGAAGCCTTGGCCCCGCAGCACAACGGCGCCCCTTCACCGGCGCTCCGCGTACCGGACGCCCCGATCACGCTCTCCACAGCGTCGGTGTACCCGGAGAAGGTCCCGAGCGCCTTCGAGATCGCCTCGCTGCTGGGCTACGACGGCATCGAGGTCATGGTCTCGACGGACGCCTCGTCGCAGGACCTGAACGTCCTGCGCCGGCTGTCGGACTACCACCAGGTCCCCATCAAGTCGATCCACGCGCCGTGCCTTCTGCTCACCCAGCGGGTCTGGGGGCGCGACCCGTGGGGCAAGCTGGTGCGCTCCAAGGACGTCGCCGAGGAACTGGGCGCCGAGGTCGTCGTCGTGCACCCGCCGTTCCGCTGGCAGCGCGACTACGCAAAGGAGTTCGTCGAGGGCCTCGCCCGCATGCAGGACGAGACGGACGTGCTGTTCGCGGTCGAGAACATGTTCCCGCTCAAGGCGCGCGGCGCCGAGGCGGGCATGTACCTGCCCGACTGGAACCCCGTCGACCAGGACTACCCGCACGTGACCCTCGACCTGTCGCACACCGCCGTCTCGGGGTCGGACGCCATCGACATGGCGGGGAGCCTGGGCGACCGTCTGCGCCACATCCACCTCGCCGACGGGGTCGGCATCACGAACAAGGACGAGCACCTCGTCCCCGGCCGGGGAAACCAGCCGTGCGGGACGATGCTGGAGAACCTCGCCGAGGGCGGGTTCAAGGGGCACATCGTCCTGGAGGTCAACACGCGGCGCGCGTCGAGCCGGATCGAGCGGATGGAGGACCTCGCCGAGGCCCTCGCGTTCGCGCGCCTGCACCTGGCCGCCGCCGCCCACACCTGGGAGGTCACCTCGGCCGGGGAGATCACCCGCCGGGGCGTGCGCCGGTGAGCGACCCGGAGGGCCGGGCGCGGGGGCGGGGCCCGGGGCGCAGGCCCGGTCCGACGGAGACGCGCGAGAAGATCCTGGCCGCGGCGCGGGACCTGTTCGCCGAGAAGGGCTACGACGGCGCGTCGCTGCGCGCCATCGCCCGCGCCGCGGAGGTCGACCCCGCGCTGGTGCACCATTTCTTCGGCAACAAGGAGGGCGTGTTCGTCGAGGCGATGCGGTTTCCGGTGGATCCGTCCGTGCTGCTGCCGCGCATCATGTCGTTCCCCCGTGACCGCATCGGCGAGGCGATGGTCCGCATCTTCCTCCAGGTCTGGGGGGACGAGGACCGCCGCGCCCCGATGCTCGCGATGCTCCGCTCGGCGATGACGAACGAGCGGGCGGTGGTGCTGCTGCGCGAGTTCGTCACGTCCGCGCTGTTCGGGCGGGCCTCGCAGGCCACGGAGGCGGCGCCGCTCGCGATCCAGGCGGCCGCGGGCCAGATGATCGGCCTGATGATCCTGCGCTACGTGCTGCGCGTCGAGCCCCTGGCCTCCGCCTCCGAGGACGAGCTGATCGAGCTGGTGGCCCCGACCCTCCAGCGCTACCTCACCTCCTGAGGCTTCACCCTTCTCCGCCCCGCCGTCTCGGGCGGGGCGTTCCCCTTTCCGGCGGGACCTTCGGCCCCTTGACCGCGCCCTCGCGTCCGCTTAAATTCAACACATGATGAGTTCTAGACCGGCGGGCGCGTCCGGGGCCGCGGTGGAGGTGCGCGACCTGCGGGTCGACCGGGGCGGCCGGGAGGTGCTGCACGGGATCACCTTCGACGTCCCGCGCGGTTCGATCGTGGGGCTGCTGGGTCCGAGCGGCTGCGGGAAGACGACCCTGATGCGGGCGCTCGTCGGCGTCCAGATCGTGCGGAGCGGCGAGGTGAGCGTGCTCGGCGAGCCCGCCGGGTCGCCCGGCCTGCGGCGCCGCGTCGG
The DNA here is from genome assembly GCF_040674655.1 of Actinomadura sp. NPDC049753. Lineage (NCBI taxonomy): Bacteria > Bacillati > Actinomycetota > Actinomycetes > Streptosporangiales > Thermomonosporaceae > Actinomadura > Actinomadura sp. NPDC049753. The sequence continues at coordinate 11,518 of NZ_JBFARL010000051.1, forward strand.
GTACTCGACGCAGACGCCGGCCGTCTACGCCGACCTCACCGTCGCCGAGAACCTGCGCTACTTCGCGTCCGTCCTGCGCGCCCCGCGCTCGGACGTGGCCCGCGTCATCGACGAGGTCGGGCTCGGCCGCAGCCGCGACCAGACGGCGGCGACGCTGTCGGGCGGGCAGCTCAGCCGCGTCAACCTCGCCGTGGCGCTGCTCGGCGCGCCCGAGCTGCTCGTCCTGGACGAGCCGACCGTGGGGCTCGACCCGGTGCTGCGGCAGGAGCTGTGGGAGCTGTTCCGCGAGCTGGCCGAGCGGGGCGCCACCCTGGTCGTGTCCAGCCACGTCATGGACGAGGCGGGGCGCACCGACCGGCTGCTGCTGATGCGCGAGGGCGAGGTCCTCGCCGACGGCACCCCGGACGGCCTGCGCTCGCGCACCGGGGCCGCCGACCTCGAAGAGGCGTTCCTCCACCTGATCCACGAGAAGGCCGGGAGCCCGTCATGAGCGCCGCGATCACGTTCGCCACGATGCGCCGCATCCTGGCGCAGCTCAAGCACGACCACCGCACGCTCGCCCTGCTGATCGGCGTGCCGACGCTGCTGATGATCCTGCTGCGGTACGTGTTCGACCAGCCGATGGTCTTCGACCGGATCGGGCCGATGCTGCTCGGCCTGTTCCCCTTCACGGTCATGTTCGTCGTGGCCAGCGTCGCCACCCTCCGCGAGCGCACGGGCGGCACCCTCGAACGGCTGATGACGATGCCGCTCGGCAAGCTCGACCTGCTGCTCGGCTACGCGCTGGCCTTCGGCCTGCTCGCGCTCGTCCAGGTCGCCGTCGTGCTGGCCGTCTCGCTGACGTGGCTCGGCCTCGACCTGAACGGCTCGCTGGCGTCCCTCGTCCTGGTCTCCCTCCTGGACGCGCTGCTCGGCATGGCCCTCGGGCTGTTCGCCAGCGCCTTCGCCCGGACCGAGTTCCAGGCCGTCCAGTTCATGCCGGCGTTCGTCCTGCCGCAGCTGCTGCTCTGCGGCCTGATCGTCCCGCGCGGGGACATGGCGTCCTGGCTGCAGGCGATCGCGGACGTGCTGCCGCTGTCCTACGCGGTCGAGGGCATGCAGGAGATCAGCGCCAGTCCCGACTTCACCGGCACCCTCGCCCTGGACGTCTCCGTGATCGCCGCCTTCGTGGTGGTCGCGCTCCTGCTGGGGGCGGTGACCCTCCGCCGCCGGAGCGGGTGAGCGCCCGGCGTCCGACCCCCGAACGGGGGACCGGGTTTACACGGACGACCGGTTACGCCGCAACCGGACAGGTGGGCCGAAGTCGGCCATCCCTGCCCGGTGCGGCTGGTAGCTTCGCGCCATGACCTCCCCAGATCTTCACGGCCCCGAGGTGCCGCCGCGGCCCGGCGAGGGGGCTCCCGCGCCCGCGGGGGCCGGCGCTCCGGAGGCCCCGGGGGGCGACGCCGACGCCGCGTTCTGGGGCGGCGGCTCGGACGGCGGCGGCGAGACGCGGCGCAAGCGGCGGTGGCCGCGCGTCCTGATCGCGGTCGGGGTGTTCGTGGCGCTGGTCGTGGCCGGGCTCGGCGGGCTGGCGTGGCAGCGGCAGTCGTCCTACAACGGCAACATCGACCGGCTCAAGGGCGTGATGCCGGACGACTCCCCGAACCGCCCGGGCGCGAACGTCGAGGGGACGGAGAACTGGCTGCTCGTCGGCTCGGACTCGCGGGCCGACGCGACGACCGGCGAGGGCAATCAGGTCTGGAAGCCGGGGCAGCAGCGCACCGACACGATCATGCTGCTGCACCTTCCGGCGGACCGGAAGAAGGCCTACATCGTCTCGTTCCCGCGCGACTCGTGGGTGGAGATCCCCGGCTACGGTCCGCAGAAGATCAACGCGGCGTTCTCGTTCGGCGGGCCGAAACTGCTGATCGAGACCATGGAGAACCTCACCGGCATCCGCATCGACCACTACGGGGCGATCGACTTCGAGGGCTTCAAGTCGATGACGGACGCGCTCGGCGGCGTCACGGTCAACATCAAGCAGGGCGTGTACGACCCGGCGCGCAAGAAGCGCTGGGAGGCGGGACGGCAGAAGCTGAACGGCGAGGACGCGCTGCTGTTCGTCCGGCAGCGCTACAACCTGCCGAACGGCGACTTCGACCGGATCAAGCGGCAGCAGGCGTTCCTCGGCGCGCTCGCCAAGCAGGCCGCCGACCGGGGCACGCTCACCAACCCGCTGAAGCTCGACCGGTTCCTGTCGGCGCTCACCAAGTCGATCAGCGTGGACGAGGGGGTGTCGGCGGGCGACCTGCGCTCGCTGGCGCTCAGCATGCGCAGCGTCCGCGCGTCCGACGTGATGTTCATGACGCTGCCGCACAAGGGAACCGGCATGCGCAAGCGGCAGAGCGTCGTGTTCCTGGACGGGGCGAAGGCGAAGGCCCTCTTCGAGGCGGTCAAGACCGCGCGGATGAAGGAGTACGTGCAGCGGTACGGCGCCGGGAACAGCCTCGGCACCGTGTCGTGAGCCCCCGGGTCCCGGCGGCATAACCTGGGACGGTAGGCCCAGGGGACGAGGGGTTCGCACAGTGCTTCGTCAGGCGTTGCTGGTCGCGTCGCGCAGCGGCGGCGCGCGCAGGGTGGTGGAGACCGCGCCGTTCACCGGCGACGTGGTCCGCCGCTTCGTCGCCGGTGAGACGATCGACGACGCCCTGCGCGTCACCGGCGGGCTGACCGGCGAGGGCCTGCTCGTCAGCCTGGACGTCCTCGGCGAGGACACGCACGACGAGGGCCGCGCCGAGGCGAACGCCGCGCACTATGTCGAGCTTCTGGGACGGCTGGGCGCCGCCGGGCTCGGGACGCGCGCCGAGGTGTCGCTCAAGCTGTCGGCCATCGGGCGGACCTTCGACGAAGGCCTCGCCTTGGAGAACGCGCGGCGGGTGTGCGCCGCCGCCCGCTCGGCCGGCACGACGGTCACCCTCGACATGGAGGAGCACACGACCGTCGACTCGACGCTGGGAGTCGTCCACGAACTGCGGCGGGACTACCCGGACGTGGGCGCGGTCGTCCAGGCGTATCTGCGTCGCGCAGAGGAACACTGCGCGGAACTGGCCTACGAGGGGTCGCGGGTGAGGCTGTGCAAGGGCGCCTACGCGGCGCCCGCGGCGGTCGCCTTCACCGACAGGGAGGAGGTCGACAGGTCGTACGTGCGGTGCATGAAGGTGCTGATGGCAGGCAAGGGGTACCCGATGCTCGCCACGCACGACCCGCGGCTCATCGAGATCGCCGGTGCGCTGTCGGTGCTGAACGACCGCGACGACGACGCCTTCGAGTACCAGATGCTCTACGGGATCCGCCCGCAGGAGCAGCGCCGCCTCGCCGCGGAGGGCGCGCAGGTCCGCGTCTACGTCGCCTACGGCCGCGAGTGGTACCAGTACTTCATGCGCCGGCTCGCCGAGCGGCCCGCCAACCTGCGCTTCTTCATGCGCTCCCTCATGGGGCGGTCCTAGGGCGGCCCCAGGGGGCGGTCCCGTGGCCGGTCGCGGGGCGGCGCCGGCCGGCCCGGCGATAGGCTGGACTGGTCGTTTGGAACCCCACGTCAAGGTATGTCGATGATCGCGATTCTGGGTGCCGGGAAGATGGGCGAGGCGCTGCTGTCCGGAGTGCTCCGGGCCGGCCGCCGCCCGTCCGAGCTGATCGCCACCGCGCGCCGGGAGGAGCGGGGGGCGCTGCTGCGGGAGCGCTACGGCGTCGAGGTCGTGTCGAACGCGGAGGCCGCCGCGACGGCCGAGACGCTGGTCCTCGCGGTGAAGCCGCAGGACATGGGGGCCCTGCTGGACGAGGTCGGCCGGCACGTGCCGCCCGGCCGGCTGGTGATCTCGATGGCGGCGGGCATCACGACGGGGTTCGTCGAGGCGCGGCTGCCGGAGGGGGTGCCCGTCGTCCGCGTCATGTCGAACACGCCCGTCCACGTGGACGAGGCGATGAGCGTCATCTCGCCGGGGTCGCACGCGGGCGAGGAGCACCTGAAGCTGGCCGAGGAGCTGCTGTCGCCGGTCGGCAAGGTGCTGCGCATCCCCGAGTCGCTGCAGGACGGCGCCACGGCCCTGTCGGGCAGCGGGCCGGCGTACTTCTACTACCTCGTCGAGGCGATGGTGGACGCGGGCATCCTGCTCGGCATGCCGCGCGCCGCCGCGCTGGAGATGGTCATCCAGTCGGCGGTCGGCGCCGCGATCATGCTCCGCGACTCCGGGGAGCACCCGGTGCTGCTGCGGGAGGCCGTGACGTCCCCGGGCGGGACGACGATCTCGGCGATCCGCGAGCTGGAGCGGCACGGCGTCAGGGCCGCCGTCCTGGAGGCCATCGAGGCGGCCCGCAACCGGGGGCGCGAGCTCGCGAGCGGCTGATCCCGTGACGGCCTCCGGGAATGCCCCGAGCATTGAGCCGGGCCGGAGCCGCGTCCGTGTAAGAGGTATGGGACTCATACTCCGCCTGATCGTCGCCGCCGGGCTGGCGGCCGACGCGATCGTGCACTGGAAGTTCGCGCCCGACATGGCCTTCGTGCAGGGCGGCTCCGTCGACGGAGACCTGCTGTTCCGCGTCCAGGCCGCGGTCGCCGGGGTGGTCGCGGTGATCGTCCTCACCTACGGGACCCGCTGGGCGTACGCGCTCGCCTTCCTCGTCGCGGCCAGTGCGGCGGGTGCCGTCGTGCTCTACTACTACGTCGACGTGGGCGCGCTCGGCCCGCTGCCGGACATGCACGAACCCGTCTGGTACCTCGAAAAGACGATCAGCCTCGCCGGCGAGGGCGGCGCGGCGCTGGCCGCGCTGGTGGGCTTCCTCACCGCCGGACGCGGCCGCCGTGCGGGCGACGAGGTCCTCGACCCCGAGCCCGCCGGCCGCTTCTGACCCTGAGCCGCGAGCGCCTGGGCGGGAACCGGAAAGGCGCGCCGAGCGGAAAGCCTGCGGAGTGGCGCCGCGCGATGCGGACCGAGCGTGACGAGGTCCGTGCGCGGCGTAGGAAAAGATCACTATTTCGGCGGCATGGCCGGGCCCGCCCGGCTACCATCGATTTGATCTTGGATTTCTGGGGGCCCGGATGGATGAACGGCGCGAACGTCCGAGCGAGACTCCGCTCCCGGCGTCCGCCCTGCACAGGGCGCTGCTCAGGGCGCGGGTCCCGCGTTTCATGGCCGACCACGCGGCCGCCCTGCTGGCCGGGCTCCTGGCGAAGCGGCGGGACCGCCGGGACTAGGCGGCCTTGGAGCGCTTCCTCGCCCGGGGGTGCTTGCCCGTCCCGCCCGTGACGGTCCGGACGAAGTGGGCGGCGTCCCGCATGGCGGCGCTCGCCTCCGGGAGGACGCGGTTGAGGATCTGGAAGACGTGCATCTGCCCCTTCCAGATCTGGAGGTCGCAGTGGGCGCCGGCGCGGCGCAGGGCGTCGGCGAACGCCTCGGCCTCGGTGCGCAGGACCTCGGCGCCGCCCACCTGGATGAGGACGGGCGGCATGTCCTTCCAGGCGCAGGTGAGCAGGGCCAGCCGCGGGTCCTCGAACCCGGTCGGACCGACGACGAGGCGGGCGACCCGGCGCGCCGACGACGCGCTGATGTAGGGGTCGCGGGCGCGGCTCTGGGCGCCCATCGACAGCTCGCAGGTCAGGTCGACCCACGGGGAGAACAGCATGAGCCCGGCCGGGCCCGGCAGGCCCTGGCGGCACAGTTCGCCGGTCAGCGCGGCGGACAGGTGCCCGCCCGCCGAGTCGCCCGCGAGGACGATGCCGGACGCCGGCACGCCCCGCGCGAGCAGCCAGCGGTAGGCGGCGACGGCGTCCTCCAGCGGTGCCGGGAACGGGTGCTCGGGCGCGAGCCGGTACCGGGGGGCGAGGATCGGCAGGCCCGTGTCGAGCGCGAGCCGCGAGGTGATGGGGCGGTGGGTGCGGGGCGAGCAGAAGACGTAGCCGCCGCCGTGCAGGTAGAGGACGGCTCCGGGGGCTTTCTCCTCCGCGGCGTCGCGCGGAACGATCCACTCGCCCCTGACCGGGAGGCCGCCGTCGTCCCCGGGCGCCGGGGAGTTCAGCGACTCGACCCGCACGTGGGGGCTGTGCCGCAGCAGCAGGGACGCGGCGTCCACCGTCGAGCGCGCGGTGCGGATGCTCGTGGCGTGGCCGGGAAGGTAGTGCAGGAGCGGGCGGACGCCCAGACGGAGCGCGTTGCTGATCGCTCGGCTTCGAACGCTCGGGTCGCCGTCCATGTGCACCCCCCGGAGGAGATATATGCCTGCTGGCGGTATGCCCGTTTCCGGCATGTAACTCACGTCACAGATAAGTTGCGGGCGGCGGCCTCGGGGCGGGGGGTGGCGCCGCGCCCGCGAGGCGGACGTTGTGGGCCAGGTCACATGCCCTGCGCGATACCGTGAGTTCATGAGCAGTTCCGATTCGTCCCAGTCCGCCGGTCCCGAGAACTGCGGGCTGGAGATCTTCTGGGACGAGCGGCTCATCTCCTACGACTTCGGCCCCGGCCACCCCATGAACCCCGTGCGGGTCGAGCTGACGATGGCGCTCGCCCGCGGGCTCGGCGTCCTGGACCGCCCGAACGTGCGGGTCTCGGCGTTCGAGGCCGCGGACGACAAGCTGCTCCGGCTCGTCCACGAGGAGTCCTACATCGCGGCGGTCAAGCACTCCGGCGCCACCGGGCTGCCGGAGCTCGGGCACGGCCTCGGCACCCCCGACAACCCGGTGTTCCTCGGCATGCACGAGGCGTCCGCCCTGGTGACGGGCGCGTCGGTGGCCGCCGCCGAGGCGGTGTGGACGGGCCGCGCCGAGCACGCCGCGAACATCTCGGGCGGCCTGCACCACGCGCTGAGCGACGCCGCCAGCGGGTTCTGCGTCTACAACGACCCGGCCGTCGCGATCGCGTGGCTCCTGGAGAACGGGGCCGAGCGCGTCGCGTACGTCGACATCGACGTCCACCACGGCGACGGCGTCCAGGCCGCCTTCTACGACGACCCGCGCGTGCTGACGATCAGCCTGCACGAGTCCCCGCGGACGCTGTTCCCCGGAACCGGCTTCCCCGACGAGACCGGCGCGGACGGCACCTCGGTCAACATCTCGCTTCCGCCCGGCACCGGCGACCGGCCGTGGCTGCGCGCGTTCGAGGCGATCGTCCCGCCGCTGCTGCGCCGGTTCCGCCCGGACGTCCTCGTCACCCAGCAGGGGGCCGACGGCCACGCGCTCGACCCGCTCGCCCATCTGATCCTCAGCGTGGACGGGCAGCGGACGGCGTACTCGATGCTGCACCGGCTGGCGCACGAGACGGCCGGCGGCCGGTGGGTGCTCACCGGCGGCGGCGGCTACGAGCTGGTCCAGGTCGTCCCGCGGGCGTGGACGCACCTGCTCGCCGAGGCGGCGGGCGGCCCCGTCCCGCCGGGCACCGCGACCCCGGACGACTGGCGCGAGTTCGTCCGGCAGCGGACCGAGGAGATCGCCCCGCGCCGCATGACGGACGGGACGGAGACGGTGGAGATCAGCAGGTGGGGGGACGGGTACGACCCCGGCAGCCCCGTGGACCAGGCGGTGCTGGCGACGCGCCGCGCGGTGTTCCCCGAGCACGGCCTCGACCCGATGACCGACGAGTGAACCGGCCCGCTCCCGGGTCCGCGGGTCCGGTGCCGACCAGGGACGAACTGCGCGCCCACCTCGTCCGGACGATGATCGCCGGCGACGTGGCCACGCCACGCCAGAACAACCTGCTGCACTACCGGCGGATGGCCAACGGCAACCCGTACTACCAGTTCGGCCTGGAGCTGAAGCCTTCGTGGTCGGAGCGGTCCGTGCTGGAGATGATGGTCGAGCGGTGCGGCGTCCACCCCGATCCGATGCACCTGTACGGGGACGACACCATCGATCCCGAGATCACGCTCGACACGCTGGAGGCGATGGGGGAGCGCATCGGCCTCGCGGCCCGGCGCGGGGAGCGCGTGCTCCTCGCGACCGGGCATCCGTCCACGCTGACGCCGCTGTACCAGGCGGTCGCGCGGGCGCTGGGGGAGGCGGGCTGCCGGGTGCTGACGCCCGCGGCCGGCTGGACCTACGAGGTCGACGCCGGGTACGGCGGCTCGGAGCTGCGCCGCATCGTCTACGCCTCCCCCGGTGTCGCGATGCTGGAGGGCGAGGATCTCCGCACGCACCACACGCACGACTCGCGCCCGATGGAGGCCATGCTCAGGGAGCTCGCCGATAGCGGGTCCGGGAGAAATGCGGAAGCTAAACCAGATATTTGGCCGGATCTGGCCATAGCCGACCACGGCTGGGCCGGAGCGGCCGGGCAGGCGGGCATCGACACCGTGGGGTTCGCGGACTGTAACGACCCGGCCCTGTTCGCCGGGGCCGCCGAGGGCAAGATCGACGTGGTCGTCCCGCTCGACGACGGTGTCTCCGCGCACCACTACGCGCCCCTGACCGCCTACATCCTTGATCGCGCGGGCCTGCGGCCGTCCGGCTGAGGCGCCGATCCGGAGGCTTACTCCGTGGGGACGCCTGGGTGGCGACCGCTCGCCTGTCACGCCCTGTGACAGGGTTGCCGTAACGGGGCGCATGGGCTTGCCGAGAGACATCTGACACTGCGGAACCGAAGGTCGTTTCGTGGTTTCGGTTGACAAATTTTCGTCGAGCCACGCGTGGTGCCGTCGCGTCCACCCTGTGTAAGGAATCAGCACTGTATCCCCGCGGTCAGGTCGGGTACGGAAATGTGCGGAACTCCCCTCTTGCGACTGCCGGTACGCGATTTACGCTGGAGGAAGTACACGTGCGTGATCAAAGTCACCCGAAGGGCCGGTGCGCGGCACGTGTGGAAGAGGGCGTCCGATGACCTCAGGCGAGCGACCTCTGAGCGAGGTCAGGTTCCTGACCGTCGCCGAAGTGGCGGCGGTGATGCGGGTGTCCAAGATGACCGTCTACCGCCTCGTCCACTCGGGCGAGCTCCCCGCGATCCGCGTGGGCCGCTCGTTCCGGGTTCCCGAGCAGGCCGTCCACGATTACCTGCGCGACGCGTACATCGAAGCCGGATAACGGGTAGGGGCGGGGCATGACCCCGCCGCGAACTCAGCACCCGGCCGCGCAGGGGGCGTCGGGAGGGCCCCGAGGGGCCGTCCCGAAGCTGGGGAAGCAGGACGAGGACCGGCAGAACGGTCCGGACACCGAGCGGACGGGCGATGGCCGGCGGCCACGCCCGCCCGGAAGGGACAGTGCCCGGCGCCGTGCGACGCGCGGTGCCGGCCGCCGTCCGCGCCGGCCGTCCCGAGGCCGCGGGGCAGGCCGCGGCATGATCTCCACCCACGCAGCGGTACCCTGGGGCCTCGGACCGTGCCCGCTTGCCGAGACTCGCTCTCCGGCGGCACGCCCGTCTCCTGCACATCACCCGAGACTCCGAGCGAGGTTCCGTGGGCTCTGTCATCAAGAAGCGCCGCAAGAGGATGGCCAAGAAGAAGCACCGCAAGCTTCTGAAGAAGACGCGCATCCAGCGCCGCAACAAGAAGTAGCGACCACACCGGCCGTCCAGCCGTGAAGGGGTAGGGCCCAGTGTCGTCCATGCCCGCCGCCGCGGCCCGTGTCGTCCTCGTCACGGGCGTCTCCCGTTTCCTGGGGGCGCGGGTCGCGAACACCCTGCAAGCCGACCCGGGGATCGAGCGTGTCATCGGGGTGGACACGGTGCCGCCGGCCGAGTCGCTCGGCCGCACCGAGTTCGTCCGGGTCGACATCCGCACGCCCGGCATCGCGAAGATCATCTCGTCGGCCGCGGTGGACACGGTGGTGCACCTCAACCTGGTGACGTCCTCGTCGGTTCCGCGGGCGAAGGTCAAGGAGCTGAACGTCATCGGGACGATGCAGCTGCTCGCGGCCTGCCAGCGCTCGCCCGACATGCGCAAGCTGGTCGTCCGGTCGTCGGCCGCCGTCTACGGCTCCTCCCCGATGGACCCGGCCGTGTTCACCGAGCGGGACGAGCCCGTCGAGGCGCCCAGGTCCGGCTACGCCAAGGACGCCGTCGAGGTCGAGGGCTACGTCCGCGGGCTGATGCGGCGACGCTCCGACCTGGCCGTGTCGGTGCTGCGGTTCGCGAACTTCCTCGGGCCCGGCGTCGACTCGCCCCTCACCCGGTACCTGCGCCTGCCGGTCGTCCCGACCGTGCTCGGGTTCGACCCGCGGTTGCAGTTCGTCCACGAGGACGACGGCGTCGAGGTGCTGCGGCGCATGACGGTCGAGGACCACCCCGGCTGCTACAACGTCGCCGGGGACGGCGTGCTGCTGCTGTCGCAGGCCCTGCGCCGCGCCGGGCGGCCCTACCTGCCGGTCCCGTCGCCGTCCATCGCGGTCCTCGGCGACATGGGGCGCCGCTTCGCCGGCCTGTCGGGGTTCTCGCCCGAGCTGCTGCGCTGGCTGACCTACGGCCGGGTCCTCGACACCACCGCCCTGGAGCGCGAGCTCGCGTGGCACCCGAAGTACAGCTCCGAGGCCGCCTTCGCCGACTTCGCCGCCGCCCGCGGCTTCGTCCGCGGCGGCCTGACGGCCCTGCTGGGACGGACCTGACCCGTTTGGACCCGCCTGAGAGGAGAGCCGAGATGACGGACGAGGCGCACCCCGGGGACGACGAGGGCGCGCAGGTCATCCGGCTCGCCGCGGTCCGCGAGGACGCCCCGGGCGGGGAACCGCCCGGCGAGGACCGGCCGCCCGGGCGCGGCGGGTTCGAGCAGGCCCTGGCGTCCGGGCTGGCGTTCCTGCGGCGCCGGCTGACGGGCGAGTACGAGATCGACGAGTTCGGCTTCGACCCCGAGTTCAACTCCACCGTCCTGCTGCCGCTGGCCCGCGCCCTCTACGAGCACTGGTTCCGCGTCGAGCTCGACGGGCTGGACAACATCCCCGAGGGCGGCGCCCTCCTCGTGGCCAACCACTCCGGCACGATCCCCCTCGACGCGCTCATGCTGTCGGTCGCCCTGCACGACCACGCCGACCGGCAGGTCCGCCTGCTCGGCGCCGACCTCGTCTACCAGATCCCTCTGCTCGGGCATCTGTCCCGCAAGGCCGGCCACACGCTCGCCTGCCAGGCCGACGCCGCCCGCCTCCTCGCCAAGGGCGAGCTGGTCGGCGTCTTCCCCGAGGGCTTCAAGGGCGTCGGCAAGCCCTTCTCCGAGCGCTACAAGCTCCAGCGCTTCGGCCGCGGCGGCTTCGTCGGCACCGCGCTGCGCGCCGGGGTCCCGATCGTGCCCTGCGCCATCGTCGGCGCCGAGGAGATCTACCCCAAGATCGCCGACCTGCGCCCGCTGGCCCGCCTCCTCGGCCTCCCCTACTTCCCGATCACGCCGACGTTCCCGCTGCTCGGCCCCGCCGGGCTCGTCCCGCTCCCGTCCAAGTGGGTGATCCGGTTCGGCGAGCCGATGACGCTGGACGGCTACGACGCGGACGCCGCCGACGACCCCATGACGGTCTTCGAGATCACTGACCATGTGCGCGAGAACGTCCAGCACATGCTCTACGAGACGCTGCTGCGACGGGGCCCCGCCTTTCTCTGACCGGCCGCGGGCGGCCCTAGAGTGTGCGCCATGCCGCTCCGCACCCGTATGGTCGCTCGCGACCTGGGCGAACCCCACCGCGTCTCCAGCCCCCTGGAGCTGCTGTTCGACCTGACGTTCGTCGCGGCGGTGTCCCAGGCCGCCGGACGGTTCGCGCACGCCATCGAGAGCGGCCACGTGGGCGACTCGCTCGCGCCGTTCCTCATGACGTTCTTCGCGATCTGGTGGGCGTGGATGAACTTCACGTGGTTCGCCTCCGCCTACGACGTCGACGACGTCCCGTACCGGCTCATGGCGTTCGTGCAGATGGCGGGCGTCCTCGTCCTCGCGGCCGGGGTGCCCGACGCGTTCGACGGCGACTTCGCCACCGTGACGATCGGCTACCTCGTCATGCGCGTCGGCCTCGTCGCCCTCTGGCTGCGCGCGGCCGCCGCGCATCCCGAGGGCCGGGCCACGGCCCTGCGGTACGCGATCGGCCTGTCCGTCGTCCAGGTGTTCTGGGTGTCGCGGCTCGCCCTGCCGGCCCAGGGCCCGACGTGGGTGTTCTTCGTCTGCGCGGCGCTCGACCTGTCCGTCCCGTTGGTCGCGGAGCGGCCCGGCATGACGACCTGGCACCCGCACCACATCGCCGAGCGGTACGGGCTGTTCACCATCATCCTGCTGGGGGAGAGCGTGCTCGCCTCCACCAACGCGGTGCAGGACGCCGTGGAGCACGGCGTGGGCGGCGAGCTCGTCACGATCGCCCTCGCCGGGCTCGCCATCCTGTTCGCGCTCTGGTGGATCTACTTCTCCGAGCCCGCGGGCGAGGGCCTGGAACGGCGCCGCGACCGGTCCTTCCTGTGGGGATACGGCCACTACTTCGTCTTCGCCGCGCTCGCCGCCATCGGCGCCGGCCTGGAGACCGCGGTGGCCTCCTCCGGTCATCACATCGAGGCGGGCCCCCGGCTGGTGGCCGCCTCCGTCGCCGTCCCCGTCGCCGTCGTCCTGGTCATGCTGTGGGCGCTGCACGCCCCGATGCGGCGCATGAACACGCATCCGGGGCTCCTCGTCGCCGCGGCCGTCCTGGTGCTCCTCACGATCTTCGCCGCCCCGGCCCTGGGCATTCCGGGGACCCTCCTCCTGATGGCCGCGCTCCTGGCCCTCCTCCTCGCCACCTCTTTCGCCCGTCCCGCGCTGAGGCCCGCGCCACCGACGTAGGATCACCGAGTTGATCAACGACGGGGGTTGATATGTCGCAAGAAGTCACGTCACACGAAGTCGAGATCGCGGTGGACGGCGCCGCGCCGATGACCGCGTTCGTGGCACGTCCCGCGGAGCCCAGCGGCCACCCGCCGGTCCTCGTCTGCGCGGAGCTGTGGGGCCTGACCGGCGAGGTCCGCGACGTCGCCCGGCAGGTCGCGGCCCTCGGCCACGTCGCCATCGCACCGGACCTCTACCACCGCCTCGGCGCGGACACCGCGCACGGCATGGCCGAGAGCGACGCCAACCGCGAGCGCGCCTTCGGGCTGCTCGCGCAGCTGACCCGCGACGGCGTCGAGGCCGACCTGCGCGCCTGCCTCGCCCACGTCCGCGAGCACGAGGACGCCACCGGGAAGGCCGGCGTCCTCGGCTTCAGCCTCGGCGGCCACATCGCGTTCTTCGCCGCCACCCGCCTGGACCTCGCCGCGGCCGCCGTCTACTACCCCGGCTGGCTGCCGTTCGCGGGCACCGCGCTGAGCCGTCCGGAGCCCCTCCTGGACGCCGCCGGGAAGATCGGCGCCCGCGTCGTCATGTTCTTCGCCGAACTGGACCACGTCATCGACGCGGAGCAGCGCGAGCAGATCGCCGCCGGGCTCACCTCGGCCGGCGTCCGCCATGAGGAGGTCGTCTACCCGGGCGCCCGGCACGCCTTCTTCTTCCCCGGCCGCGAGCCGTACGACAAGCCCGCGGCAGAGGACTCCTGGTCCCGCGTCCGCGCCCTCTTCGCCGCCGAACTGTCCTCCTCCTGACGGGCGGGCCGTCCCGGACGACCCGTGTCATCCTGGCCTGCGGGACACACTCCGTGGGAGGCCGTGATGCAGGACGGGACGGAACGCGGTAAGGCAGGCTGCCCGCAGGTGGACTTCGATCCGTTCGCCGGGCCGCGGCCCGCCGGGACGGCCCACGCGCGGATGGACGAGCTGCGCGAGACGCGTCCGGCGTTCCGCAGCACCGCCGGGACGGGGTTCTGGGTGCTGACGCGGTACGACGACATCCTCGCCGCCTTCCAGGACCCGGCGACGTTCTCCAGCCGCGCGATCGCCGTCATCGACCCCGACCCGGCGCACCAGTGGATCCCGGTCATGCTGGACCCGCCGCTGCACACGACGTGGCGGCGGTTACTGCGGCCGTTCTTCACCCCCGTGGCCGCCGCCGTGCTCCGGGAGCGGATCACCCGGCACTGCGCCGCCCTGATCGACGGTTTCGCGTCCCGCGGCTCGTGCGACTTCGTCACGGACTTCGCGCGCCTCTTCCCCACCGCCATCTTCCTGGAACTGGTCGGCCTGCCCACCGAGCGGCTGGAGGAGTTCCTGGGGTGGGAGCGCGCCATCCTGCACTCGCGGCCCTCCACCGGCGGCCGGGCCGAGGCCATGGCGGCGCTGACGGCCTGCCTCGGCGAACTCATCCGGGACCGCCGCGCCCGTCCGCGCGAAGACCTGGTCAGCGCCGCGACCAGGTTCGCCGTCGACGGGCGGCCCGTCACCGACGACGAGCTGCTCCAGCTGTGCGTCCTGCTCTTCCTGGCCGGTCTCGACACCGTCGCCGCCCAGCTGTCCTACACCTTCTGGCACCTGGCCAGGGAGGACGCCGACCGCGCCCGCATCGCCTCCGACCCCGACGCCATCCCGGACGCGATCGAGGAGTTCCTCCGCGTCTACGCGCCCGTCCTGCCCGCCCGCAAGCTCACCCGCGACGTCGAGGTGCGCGGCTGCCCGATGAAGGCGGGGGAGATGGTCATGCTCCCGACCGCCATGGCGACCCGCGACCCCCGCGCCGTGCCCGCCGCCTCCACCGTCGACATCGACCGCCCGCCGGCCCGCCACCTCGCCTTCGGCGCCGGACCGCACCGCTGCCTCGGCGCGCACCTGGCCCGGCTCGAACTCCAGATCGCGCTACGCGAATGGCACGCCCGGATACCGGACTACCGCGTCGCCCCCGGTGCCGAGCCCGTCGAGCACGCGAGCCTCGTCCTGGGACTGGACACACTGCCTCTGGCCTGGTGACTTTCAGCCGCCCGGACTGGTCGAAACCGGGGTGAAAGCGGGCTGAAGGCGGAGGCGCGCACGCTTCGGGGCATGAACATCGAGGCAGGGCAGACGGCCATCCAGGTGACCGGGCTGCGCAAGGCGTTCGGGGACACGACCGTCCTCGACGGGATCGACTTCGAGGTGCCGCGCGGGACGGTCTTCTCGCTGCTCGGGCCGAACGGGGCCGGGAAGACGACGGCGGTGCGCATCCTGTCCACGCTGCTCCGCGCGGACGGCGGCGAGGCCAGCGTCGCGGGGCGGGACCTGCGGAGGGACCCCGACGGGGTGCGCCGGGCCATCGGGGTGACCGGGCAGTACTCGGCGGTGGACGGGCTGCTGACGGGGCGGGAGAACCTGATCCTCATGGCGGACCTGCACCGGCTCGGCAAGGCCGCCGGGCGGAGGGCCGCCGACGAGATGCTGGAGCGGTTCGACCTGGTGGAGGCGGCCGGCAGGAAGGCCGGCACGTACTCGGGCGGGATGCGGCGGCGGCTCGACATCGCGATGACGCTGATCGGCGCCCCGCAGATCATCTTCCTGGACGAGCCGACGACCGGGCTCGACCCGCGCAGCCGCCGGACCATGTGGGAGCTCATCCGCGGCCTGGTCAGGGGCGGCGTGACGATCTTCCTGACCACGCAGTACCTGGAGGAGGCCGACCACCTCGCGGACCGGATCGCGGTCCTGGACGGCGGACGGCTCGTCGCCGAGGGGACCTCGGAGGAGCTGAAGCGGCTCGTCCCGGGCGGGCACGTCCGGCTGCGGTTCGCCGACCTGGCCGCGCTCGACGCGGCGGCGCGGACGCTCGGCTCGGTGACGCGGGACGACGACTCGCTCGCCCTCCAGGTGCCCGGGGACGGCGGCGTCGCCTCCCTGCGGACGCTTCTCGGACGGCTGGAGGCGGCCTCGGTCGAGGTCGCCGAGCTGTCCGTGCACACGCCCGACCTCGACGACGTCTTCCTCGCCCTCACCGGCACGGACCACGAGAAGGTGACCTCGCGATGACCACGCTCACGCACGCGGCGGCCGACTCCGCGACGATGCTGCGCCGCAACCTGCGGCACGCGCTGCGCTACCCGTCGCTGACGATGGCCGGGATGATGATGCCGATCCTGATCATGCTGCTGTTCGTCGGCGTGTTCGGCAACGCGCTCGGAGAGGGGGTCGGCGGCGCGGCCAAGGGCGACTACATCCAGTACGTCGCGCCGGGGATCATCCTGATGGCCGTCGCGTCCGGCTGCATGGCGACGTCGGTGTCGGTCTGCGTGGACATGACCGAGGGCATCGTCGACCGGTTCCGGACGATGGCGATCTCACGGTCGTCGCTGCTCACCGGGCATGTCGCGGGCAGCATGATCCAGACGCTGCTGAGCACGGCCGCCGTGGTCGCCGCCGCGGTCGCGATGGGCTTCCGGACGAGCGGCGGCGCGGTGGACTGGCTCGCGGCCGCCGGCCTGCTGGTGCTTCTCACGTTCGCGCTGACCTGGGTCGCGGTCATGCTCGGCCTGCTGGCCAAGAACCCGGAGGGCGCCAGCAACACGCCGCTGATCATCCAGTTCCTGCCGTTCGTCGGCAGCACGATCGTCCCGCCGGAGTCGATGCCGGCCGGGATCCGGTGGTTCGCGGAGTACCAGCCGTTCACCCCGATGATCGAGACGCTGCGGGGGCTGCTGGCCGGCACCCCGAGCGGGCAGGACGCGGCGGTGTCGGTCGCCTGGTGCGTCGGCCTCGCCGTCGTCGGCTACACCTCCTCCAAGGTGCTGTTCGACCGGAAGGCGCCCCGCTAGCCCCGCCGGCCCCGAGCGAACCCGCGGGCAAGCTCGCGGGCGGAGGCCAGCAGCTCCGCACGGCCCAGGCCGGCGAACTCCGACACCGCGTCGGAGTACGCCGGCCCGTCGGCTTCCTCGGCGGCGCGGCCGGCCGCCGCCGAGGACATCGTCGGCTGGAACGACCGGACGTGGTGGAGGCGCCGCGCCAGCGCGATCGCCCGCGCCGCCCGCCTGCGGACGTCCGGCGCGGCGCCGGGACGGGCCAGGTCGACCATGGCGAGCGCGAGCAGCAGACCGCCGGTGACCGGCAGGTCCATGTAGAAGGCGGGCATCGGGAACGGCGGGCCGTCGACGAGCGTCGCCAGCTTGGCGGGGAGCCCGGCGACGATGTCCTCGACCAGCTCGACGCGCCCGTGCCGGGCGTGCGCGACGACGGTGACGCAGTGGGCCTCCAGCGTCCACGGGTCGAGGCCGGTCGGTGCCATCGGGCGGTCCTCGGCGGCGAGCCGCTCCACCGCCTCCCGCCAGAGGCGCAGACCGGTGTCGGCGTCGCCGCGGCCGAGGGCGATCTCCGCGCGCGCTCCCAGGTTGAAGGTGGCCGTGCCGAAGGACTCGTCCGGCCCGTGGACCAGCGACTGGTCGAGCCACCGCTCGGCCTCGTCGTACTCGCCCACCGCGACGTGGGCCGAAGCGAGCGCCCACATCAGCCCGAACATGTCGGGCCACTGGTACCGCTCCAGCAGTTCCAGCGATATCCGCAGATGGTGCAGGGCCCGGTCGGCCTGGTCGAGCTGCATCAGCAGTTCGCTGAGGCGCGAGTGGGCGAGCAGCCGGCACCAGGGGATGTCCGGCGCGCAGGTGGCCCCGATCATCGCCTCGGTCACCGCGAGCGCGCCCGCCACGTCCCCGTCCCGCTCGCGGATGTATCCGGCGGCGCAGTTCGCGATGGCGGCGACGAGAGGCTCGTCCCGGCCGCACAGTTCCTCCAGAACGGAGCCGCCGGGCGCGAGGATCTCCGGCAGTGCGGCCAGCACGGTCGCCATCGCGGGGACGAGGCCGTCCGGCGGCGCGGGCGGGAGGCGGCGCAGCGCGACGAGCGCGCGGGTCGCCTGCGGCCCCTGGAGCAGGCCCGTCGCGAGCACGTTGAGCGCCAGCGCCGTCCGCGTGACCTCGACGTCCCCGGGACCGGGGCGCAAGCGGCTCAGGAGCCCGGCGGTCTCCGCCGCCAGGACGGCCAGCCGGCTGTAGGCCGCCTCCAGGGTCCACAGCCCGCCGAGGACGGCGGTCACCGCCGCGACGGCCGGGCCGTCCCGGCGGTCGAGGCCGTGGCGGAGCGCCTGCTGGAGGTTGTCCTGCTCCACCCGCACCCGTTCGACGGGCGCGAACGGGTCGGCGCCGAACAGGGCGTCGTGGTGCGCCGCGCCGAACTCCCGCACCCAGGCGAGCAGGCCGCCCACCGCGCGGCCGGTCTCCCCTTCGGCCTCCCGGTGGGCCGCGCTGAACTCGCGGACGCTCTCCAGCATCCGGAAGCGGGTCCCGGGGCCGCCCTCGACGGGTTCCAGGAGGGACTGGTCGACGAGGTCCTCCAGAACCTCCAGCGCGTCGCCGCCGCCCAGGACGTGGCGGGCCGCGTCCGCGGTGAAGCCCCCCGGGAAGACCGACAGCGCCCGCATGGCCGCCCGGCCATGCGGGGAGAGGAGGTTCCAGCTCCAGTCCACGACCGCGCGCATGGTCCGGTGCCGGGACGGCGCGTCGCGCGCGTTGCCGCGCAGCAGGGCGAACCGGTCGTCCAGGCCGCGGGCGATCTCGGGCACGGACATGACGCGGACGCGCGCCGCCGCCAGCTCGATCGCGAGCGGCAGCCCGTCCAGGCGGCGGCACAGCTCCTCCACCGCGCCGGAGGGCAGGCCGGCACCGGGACGAGCCGCGTGCGCCCGCCTGCGGAACAGCTCGGCCGACGTCGCCGGGTCCAGCGCGGGCAGCGGGTACACCGACTCCGACGACAGCCCGAGCGGCGCGCGGCTCGTGGTGAGGATCCGCAGGTCCCGCGTCATCGCCACCAGCGCGCCGGCGAGTTCGGCGGCGCCCGCGACGACGTGCTCGCAGTTGTCCAGCACGAGCAGGACCGAGCCGGGCCCGAGCACCTCCGCGATCGCCGAGACGAGGTCGGAGGGCCCGCCGACGCGTCCGTGGCCCCTCGGCGACTCGCCCACCCCGAGGACGGACGCGACCTCGCCCGCCACGTCCTCGTCCCGCGCGACGCCGGCGAGGGGGACGTAGTGCACCGCCCGCTGCGGCGCCTCGCGCGCGACGGCGTTCGCCAGCCGCGTCTTGCCCAGCCCGCCCGCCCCGACGATCGAGGTGACGCGGGACGCGCGCACGAGGTCGAGCACGGCGGCGAGGTCCCCGGCCCGGCCGAGCAGCGGGTTCGGCTCGTGCGCCACGCCGCGCCGGACGGCGGGCGCCTCGTCCTGGAGCAGCTCCCGCTGGACGCGCTGGAGCGCGCCTCCCGGATCGGTGCCGAGCTCGTCGCGCAGCGAGCGCCGGTAGGACTCGTACCGCGCCAGCGCCGCCGGCGGCCCGGCCGTCGCGGCCTCGCACCGCAGCAGCTCCGCGAACAGCTCCTCGTCGCGCGGGTACTCCCGGACGGCGCGGGCGAGCGCCTCGAAGCCCTCCGCGTGCCGGCCGAGCCGCGCGAGGGCCAGGGCGCGGGCTCGCGCCAGCGTCCAGTAGGTCGGGATCCGGGCCGCGCGCAGGACGGACACCGGGTCGTCCGCGTCGTCCGGTTCGGGCGGACCCTCCCAGAGCGCCAGTCCCGCCTCGGCGTGCGAGAGCGCGCCGGCGTGGTCGCCGTCGCGGGAGCGGCGCGCGCTCGCGGAGGCCGCGAGCACCACCGCGCAGGCGTCGACCGCGGACTCGTCCAGGCCGATGCGGTACCCGGTCGGCGTGCTCGCGACGACGTCCGCGCCCAGCTGCGACCTCGCCCGGGACACGACGACCTGGAGCGCCTTGGCCGGATTCTCCGGGCGCTCCTCGGGCCACAGCCCCTCCACCAGCCGGGCGACGGACACGCCCGCCCGCGGCTCGCCCGCGAGGAGCGCGAGCAGGCCGCGCAGGCGCGGGCTCGTGACGTCCCGCCCCCGGCAGGCGACCCCGGACAGGACCCTCAGCTCCACGGTCACGGGGACAGGGTAGGACGTGGGGGACGAACGCGTTAGGTCGCGTTCGCCGCTCGACGGCGGGGAGGGACGGCGGTCAGCTCGTCCGGTAGTGGCGGCGCAGCGCGATGCCGGCCGCGACGCCGCCCGCGATGGCCCCGGCGCCCGCGGCGGCGGGCAGCGCGACCATCGTGACCTTGCGGCCCGTGCGGAAGTCGTGGATCGGCCAGCCGTGGTCCCGGGCGTGGGCGCGCAGCTCGGCGTCCGGGTTCACGGCGTGCGGGTGGCCGACGGCGGTCAGCAGCGGCAGGTCGTTGATCGAGTCGCTGTAGGCCGAGCAGCGCGCGAGGTCGAGCCCCTCGCGCTGCGCGAGGGCCCGCACGGCCTCCGCCTTGGCGGGCCCGTGCAGCAGGTTCCCGACGAGCCGGCCGGTGTAGAGGCCGTCGCGGGTCTCGGCGACGGTGCCGAGCGCGCCGGTGAGGCCGAGCCGGTGCGCGATCGTCCGGGCGACCTCGACGGGCGTGGCGGTGACGAGCCACACCTGCTGCCCGGAGTCGAGGTGCTGGAGGGCGAGGGTGCGGGTGCCGTGCCAGATGCGGTCGGCCATCACCTCGTCGTAGATCTCCTCGCTCAGCCTGACGATCGCGCTGACCTTCTGCCCGGCGACGAACGCGAGCGCCGCCTCCTTGGCGCTGCCGATGTGCTCGGAGTTCTCGCTGCCGCGCATCCGGAACGCGGCCTGCCCCCAGGCGAACATGGCGAGGTCGCGCATGGTGAACAGCTTGCGGGCGGCGAGACCGCGCGCGAAGTAGTAGATCGACGCGCCGCGCATCATCGTGTTGTCGACGTCGAAGAACGCCGCCGCGGCTGGGTCGGGGGCGGGGAGGGGGGCGGGCTCGGCCGCCGCGGCGGCGGCCACCTGCCCCGCGCTCTTGTGGTCCTCGTCCCTGCCGCGTCCCCAGAATCCGGACTGCCAGAATCGCCGCATGAGGCGAAGCCTAGTCAACCGCCTCTTCGCGGCCCTCCCCGCGGCCGTGATTGCGACAGTCCTCACTCCTGTCGCTCGCGGCCGCCATCAGCCGCTCGCGCAGCACGGCGCGGAACCGCGGGTCCGGCCCCGCGGCGCTCTCCCGCAGCCGGGCCAGCGCGGTCCCCTGCTCCGCGATCTTCGCTCGCCTCGTCAACACCGGGTTCTCACTGGCCGCTCCCTTGCGGACTCGTGGCGCGAGCGCGCTCCTGCCCGCTTGAACGATCGGTAGGTGGGCCGGGTTACGGCCCGAAAGTTCATTAATAAACTATCCGAGGGGCGCGCGGCACCGCAGGGGCGCGGCGACCCGGTCATCCGCGCAGGTCGTCAGGGAGCATGCGGGCCAGCGAGCGGACCGCGCGGTACTGCAGCGCCTTGATGGCGCCCGGCTTCTTGCCCATGATCAACGCGGTCTCGGCGACCGACAGGCCGTGCAGGAAGCGCAGCACGACGCACTCCTGCTGCTCGGAGTTCAGCCGCTGGACGGCCCGCAGCAGGGTCCGGTTGGTCATCGCGTCCAGGACGGCCCGCTCCGGCCCCTCCTGCGGGCGGTCCGGCTCGACCAGCTCGGCGGTGCAGACCTCCAGCCGGTAGCGGCCGGACTTGAAGTGGTCGGCGACCAGGTTGCGGGCGATCGTCACCAGCCAGGCCCCGAAGTCCTTGCCCTGCCAGTGGAAGTCGCACATGCGGCGGAGGGCGCGCAGGAACGTCTCGCTGGTGAGGTCCTCGGTGAGCTGGTGCGTGCCGACCCGGTAGTAGACGTACCGGTAGACGAGCTCGACGTAGTGGTCGTAGAGGGAGCCGAACGCCTCGGCGTCGCCGTCCCGCGCCCGCAGGACCAGCGCCTTGAGCATCTCGGCCCGCTCGGAGGCCTGGTCGGCGGCGCGGTCGGCGGTGCGGTCCCCGGCCCGGTCGGCCGGACGCGCGAGAGGGCCTCGGGAATGGCGAGGAAGTGGGATGACCCCGGCATCGAGGGTCAAGCTGCTCATGCAGTTCTCCTCGGGGCTTACGCGACCTCCGGCGTGAAGTGCCACTCTAGATACCGAAAGGTACGCGAGGCAATGGTGCGTTCCTTGGCCGCGGTTACCCGTCAACCCCCCGGATCGGGCACCATGGGTGCGCGATGGTCGATGCTCTTCTCGCGTTGCTGGCGACCCTTGGTGCCCTGGCGGCCACCGGGTTGCTGGTTCAGCGCGCCTCCAAGGACCGGCTGCTCTATCTGATCGCCTGGTCGTTCACGCAGGTCGGGCTCACGCTCGCGCTGCTGTCCATGAGCCTCGGCTTCATGATGGGGTTCAACGGCGCCTTCTTCCGCATCATGGAACTCGGCGCCGCGCTGATCGGGCCGGTGTGGCTCGCGCTCGGCATGATCGAGCTGATCGCGCGGTACGTGCAGGTCCGGTTCGGCGCCTGGCTCTTCACGATCTCCTACACGGTCGTCGCGATCGTGATCCTGATCCTGGACCCGCTGAAGGGCACGCTCGGCAAGAGCCTGCCGAAGCCGAGCGCCACCTACGACGCGCTGCCGCTGCTGCTGATCGACGGCGCGCACGTCGTCGCCGTGCTGGCGCTGGCGGGGTGCACCGGCGTGACCGCCTGGCTGGCCAGCAAGCGCGACCAGGAGGCCGCCGAGCTGCTCATCCCGGTGGCGCTGGTCGCCCTCGCGGGCGTCCTGGTGGTCAGCGGCACCCGCGGCTTCCTGCCCGCGCCGCTCGCGGTGATCGCGCTCGGCGCGGCCGCCGGCCTCGTCTGGTACGGCTCGATGCGCACGATCCCCGTCTACGACGAGGACGGCGAGGGCTACGACGAGTACGGGGACGAGCCCGCCACGGGCTACGAGGAGCAGGGCTACGCGCAGGGCGCCAAGGCCGAGCCCGTCCCGGCGCCGACCCCGTCCCCCGAATCCCGGCGCGGCGAGCTGCGCTTCCCGGAGCCGGCTTCGGAGGAGCTGCGCTACCCCGAGAACACCAGCATCCCGGCACCGCCCGCCTTCCCGGCGGGCGCCGATCCGGCGGGCGCCACGTCGGTCGACGGTCCCCTCGGCGGCCCGCTCCCCGGCCCCCTCGGCGGCCCGCTCGACCGGTCCCCGCTCGCCGGTCTCGCCAAGCCCGGCGCGCTCGGCGGCGACCTGGCGAACGCGTGCGGCCAGATCACCGTCTACACGCTCCTGGACGGCCGCGAGGAGGCCTTCGACCGTCTCGCCGCCGACCTGGTGAAGGCCGCGCTGGCGGCCGAGCCCGAAACGCTGATCTTCGCCTGCCACGAGGTGGTCGGCGGCCCCACGCAGCGGATCTTCTACCAGCTGTTCCGGGACGAGGCCGCGTTCGCCGCGCACCGCCGCCGGCCGCACCTGCAGCGCTTCCTGGCCGAGTCGCGCACCCACGTGATCGCCACGAACGTGATCGAGCTGAAGCTCGGCCCCGCCAAGGTGCCGCTCCCGGCGCCGGAGTTCCCCGGGAGGTGACATGGCGCGCGACATCATGATCACGCTGCTCGGCAAGCCCGGCTGCCACCTGTGCGAGGACGCCCGCGCGGTGATCGAGCGGGTCGCCCGCGACCTGGACGTGCCGTGGGAGGAGCGCGACATCACGCTCTCCGAGCAGGACACCGAGCAGTACTGGGAGCAGATCCCGGTCACCCTGATCAACGGCGTCCAGCACGACTTCTGGCGCGTCGACGAGGCCCGCCTGCGCGCGGCGATCGCGGACCTTCGCTAGCCGCCCGCACCGGACCGTTCCCGCGCCGCCCTCCGCGCGCGTGCCCGGGCATGTCTGGTCGGTCACACCCGGCTGCTTCCTAGCACTTCGCCCGTATGCTGAAAAGCCCCTGATTGACGTCCTTTCCGGGACGTCGTCCCGAACGCTCGCGGTCCGCCGAACCGGGGACCCACTTTGTGCGCGTATTCACAAGGGCTTAACCTGGGGGACACACCGTCGAGCCGAAGAGCAGGCCGTGACACCTCGACAGAACCGGCACCGCGACCGCGCGGGCCGCGGAATCCCCGAAGCCACCGTGGCGCGGCTCCCGGTCTACCTGCGCGCCCTCACCGGGCTCCAGGAGCGCGGCGTCGCCACCGTCTCCTCCGAGGAGCTCGCCGCCGCGGCCGGCGTCAACTCGGCCAAGCTCCGCAAGGACCTGTCCCACCTCGGCTCCTACGGGACCCGCGGCGTCGGCTACGAGGTGGAGTACCTCGTCTACCAGATCTCCCGCGAGCTCGGCCTCACCCAGGACTGGGTCGTCGCCATCATCGGCGTCGGCAACCTCGGCCGGGCCCTGGCCGGCTACGGCGGTTTCGCGTCCCGCGGCTTCCGCGTGGCGGGCCTGCTCGACGCCGACGAGTCCATCGTCGGGCAGGAGATCTCCGGCATGACGGTGGAGCACATCGACCGCCTGGAGGACATGATCGCCGGGCACGGGGTGTCCATCGCCGTGATCGCGACCCCGGCCGGCGCGGCGCAGGGGGTGTGCGACCGCGTGGTCGCCGCCGGCGTGACGAGCGTTCTGAACTTCGCCCCGGTGGTGCTGTCGGTGCCCGACGGGGTGGACGTGCGCAAGGTCGATCTGTCCATCGAGCTGCAGATCCTCGCGTTCCACGAGCAGCGCAAGGCGGGCGGGCCCGACGGCTTCGCCCCGCTGGCGGCCGGCGAGACGCCGGCCGGTGCTGCGCACTACGTGGAAACGGTGGAAGCATGAGGGGGACAAGCGCGGGGGCGGGGAGGATCGCCCCCTTTCGACCGACGGCCAGGAGTGGAGCGGACCGAGGGACCGCGGACGGCCCCTTCTCAGCAGGAGCTCGCACGGCGCGGGTGGGCGGAGACTCGGAAGATGCTGGAGACGGCGAATGAGCATTCTGGTCGTAGGCCTCAGCCACCGAAGCGCGCCCGTGGCGGTGCTGGAGCGGGCCGCGGTCGCCGGTGACGATCTCGTCAAGTTGTTGCACGCCGTGCACGCCTCCCCGAACGTCGCCGAGACCGCGATCGTCTCGACCTGCAACCGGGTCGAGATCTACGCGGTCGTCGGCAAGTTCCACGGCGGCGTCTCGGCGATCTCGGAGCTGCTGGCTCTGCACTCCGGCGTCCCGATGGACGACCTGTCGCGGCACCTGTACGTCCACTACGAGGAGCGTGCCGTCCAGCACGCGTTCGCGGTGGCGTGCGGGCTGGAGTCGATGGTCGTCGGCGAGGGGCAGATCCTCGGGCAGATCCGGCAGGCGTTCCGGCTGGCCCAGGAGGAGGGCACGCTCGGCCGCGACCTGCACGACGTCCTGCAGCAGGCGCTGCGGGTCGGCAAGCGCGCCCACCACGAGACCGGGATCGACAAGGCCGGCGCGTCGCTGGTCAGCGTGGGCCTGGACGTCGCCGTCCGGCACATCGGCCCCCTCCGGGACGTCCGCGCGCTGGTGGTCGGCGCCGGCTCGATGAGCTCGCTGGCCGCCGCGACGCTGAGCCGCGCCGGGGCGCGCGAGATCACGATCGCCAACCGGACCCCCGCGCGTGCGGCGCGCCTCGCCGGGTCGCTGGACGTCCCGTCCCGCGCGATCGGGCTGGAGGAACTGGACGCGGCCCTCGCCGAGGCCGACCTCGTGGTGTCGTGCACCGGCGCCGCCGGCCTCGTGATCACCGCCGAGCAGCTCGCGGCCCAGGGGGTCGGGACGGACGGACGGCGCCGCTTCCTCCTCGACCTGGCGCTCCCGCACGACGTGGAGCGCGCCGTCCGGAACCTGCCGGAGGTCGAGCTGGCCGGGCTGGACGACCTGCGGACCGCGCAGGAGGCCGCGCAGGCCGTGGGCCCGGAGGCGGTCGAGGCCGTGCGGCGGATCGTGTGCACGGAGGTCGAGGCGTTCCTCAGCGCCGCCCGCGCCGCCGCCGTCGCGCCCACCGTCGTCGCGCTGCGCAGCAAGGCGGCCGGGGTGGTGGAGGCCGAGCTGAACCGGCTGAGCGGGCGGGTGCCGGAGATGGACGTCCGGGCCCGCAAGGAGATCGAGCAGACCGTGCGGCGCGTGGTGGACAAGCTGCTGCACGCGCCGACCGTCAAGGTCAAGGAGCTGGCGGCGGCGCCGGGCGGCGACTCCTACGCCGACGCGCTGCGCGAGCTGTTCGACCTGGACCCGAAGGCCCCCGAGGCGGTGGCCCGCGCGGACATGGGAGAGGCCGACGTCCGCGAAGGCGCGACGGCCTGGGACCCGAGTCCGGACTGCGCGGAGGCCGACTGCGTCAGCCCCGCGTCCGCGCCGGGGCAGGGCGTCCTGTCCGAGGCGATGCCCGACGCCCTGTCCGAGGCGATGCCCGACGCCGTGTCCGAGGCGATGACCGAGCCGCCCGCGGACGGCGTGAACGTCGAGACGGTGAACGCGCAGGCCGCGAGCGTGCGGGCGGTCAGCGCCCGCGACGCCGTCCCGGCGCACGAAGGAGACGAAGCGTGAGTACCGGGAGCAGGAGCCCGCTCCGGCTGGGCACCCGCAAGAGCCTGATGGCGACGACCCAGTCGCAGGGCGTCGCCGACGCGTTGTCGCGGCTCACGGGGCATGCGGTGGAGCTTGTCGGGGTAACGACGCAGGGTGATGTCTCCAAGGCCCTGCTCGCCCAGATCGGCGGGACGGGCGTGTTCGTCAACGCGCTTCGCGACAAGGTCCTGTCGGGCGAGGTGGACTTCGCGGTGCACTCGCTGAAGGACCTGCCGACGTCCGAGACGCCCGGAATCGTTCTCGCGGCCACCCCGGCCCGCGACGACGCCCGCGACGCCCTGTGCGGCCCCGCGAAGCTCGCCGACCTGCCGCGCGGCGCGCGGATCGGCACGGGCTCGCCGCGCCGCGTGGCGCAGCTGCGGGCGCTCCGGCCGGACCTGGAGATCGTCCCGATCCGCGGCAACGCCGACACCCGGCTGCGCAAGGTCGCCGACGGCGAGCTGGACGCCGTGGTGCTGGCGCACGCGGGCCTGAAGCGGATCGGCCGGCTGGACGCCGTGAGCGAGGTCTTCGACCCCGACCAGATGCTGCCCGCCCCGGGGCAGGGTTCGCTGGCGCTGGAGTGCCGCGCCGACCGCGACGACCTGCGCGCCCTGCTCGGGACGATCGACGACGCCCCGACCCGGCGCGCCGTCACGGCCGAGCGGACGGTGCTGGCCGTGCTGGAGGCGGGCTGCTCCGCGCCCGTGGGAACATACGCTGCCGAAGTAGATGAAAGGCTGCATCTGACGGCGACCGTCGCGGCGTACGACGGCAGCAGGCAGGTGCGGCTGTCCGCAAGCGGCCACCCGGACGCCGCGGAGCAGCTCGGACGCGATCTCGCGGACCGGCTGCTCGCGCAGGGGGCCGACCAGTTGATGGGGGAACGCGAGTGAGCCCCGCCGCGAAGAGCGCCACGGCGAAGAGCGCCGCCGACGAGAGCAAGACCGACCCGACCGCCGCCGACGAGACCACCGCCGACAGCACCGTCCGGCCCGTGAAGGCCGCGAAGACCGGCAGGCCCGCCAGGGGCGCGGCTCCGGCCGCGCCGCGCCGGACGGCCGGCCCGGGGACGGTCGCGATCGTCGGGATGGGGCCGGGCGACCCCGGCCTGCTGACCCTGCGCGCCGCCGCCGAGCTGGAGCGCGCCGACACCGTCGTCGTGAGCCGCGCGCACTGCCCGGCCGAGATCCTGACCCACTGCCGCCCGGACGCCGAGATCCTCGACACGGCGGACGGCGACCCCGTGAAGCTCGCCGCGCGGGCCGCCAAGGCGGGGCGCCGGGTCGTCCGGCTGTTCCGCGGCGACCCCGGAGTGGCCTGCAACTACGCCGCCGAGGGCGGTGCGCTGGCCAAGGCGGGCGTCCCGTTCGAGGTGGTGCCCGGCGTGTCCTCCGTGACCGCCGTGCCCGGGTACGCGGGCATCCCGCTGACCGACGCCGCGAACCGCGAGATCCGCGTCGTCGACGCCTCCGAGGGCGGCGTCGACTGGGAGCGGTTCGCCGCCCCGGACGCCACCCTGGTCGTCCTCGGCGCCGAGGGCGCGGTCGCCGAGCTGGCCAAGGGCCTGGTCGCGGCGGGACGGCCCGACTCCACCCCGGCCGCGATGACGAGCCTCGGCACCACCACCGAGCAGGAGACCGTCGTCTCCACGCTGGGCAGGCTGGCGTCCGACACCAAGGGCATGGAGGCGCCCGCCCTGATCATCGTCGGGGACGTGGTGAACTGGCGCGACAAGCTGTCCTGGTTCGAGACGAAGCCGCTGTTCGGCTGGCGGGTCCTCGTGCCGCGCACCAAGGAGCAGGCCGCCTCCCTGTCGGACCAGCTCCGCGGGTACGGGGCCGTCCCGGACGAGGTCCCGACGATCTCCGTCGAGCCGCCGCGCACGCCCCAGCAGATGGAGCGGGCGGTGAAGGGCCTGGTCACCGGCCGGTACGAGTGGGTGGTGTTCACCTCCACGAACGCGGTCAAGGCCATCCGGGAGAAGTTCACCGACTACGGCCTGGACGCCCGCGCGTTCGCCGGGCTGAAGGTCGCCGCCGTCGGCGAGCAGACCGCCGCCGCGCTGGTGGAGTTCGGCGTCCACCCGGACCTGGTCCCGTCCGGGGAGCAGTCCGGCGAGGGCCTGGCCCGCGAGTGGCCGCCCTACGACGAGGACCTCGACCCCATCAACCGGGTCCTGCTGCCGCGCGCCGACATCGCCACCGACGTGCTCATCGCCAGGCTCACCGAGCTCGGCTGGGAGTGCGAGGACGTGACCGCCTACCGGACGGTCCGCGCCGCGCCGCCGCCCGCGCCGATCCGTGAGGCGATCAAGGGCGGCGGGTTCGACGCCGTCCTGTTCACCTCGTCCTCCACGGTGAAGAACCTGATCGGGATCGCGGGCAAGCCCCACAACGTGACCGTGATCGCCGTGATCGGGCCGCAGACGGCCAAGACGGCGGAGGAGTACGGGCTGCGCGTCGACGTCATGGCCGAGACTCCGTCGGTGTCGGCTCTCGCGGAGGCTCTCGCGGAGTACGGTGCCGGACGGAGGGCGGCCCAGATCGAGGCGGGCGACCCGCTCCGCAAGCCCAGCCAGATGCGCCGGGGCGCCCGGCGCCGGAAGTAGACCCCGAAGCGGAGACACAGAGGGATATGTCTGCACAGTTCCCCGTCGCACGTCCGCGGCGGTTGCGGCGCACGCCCGCGATGCGCCGGCTCGTCGCCGAGACCCGGCTCAGCCCAGCGGATCTGGTGCTGCCCGTGTTCGTCAAGGAGGGCATCTCCGAGGCGCAGCCGGTCGCGTCCATGCCGGGCGTGTTCCAGCACACCCGCGACAGCCTGCGAAAGGCCGCCCACGAGGCGGCCGAGGCCGGCGTCGGCGGCCTCATCCTGTTCGGCGTCCCGGCCGTGAAGGACGGCACGGGGTCCGCCGCCGACGACCCGGACGGCATCGTCCAGCGGGCGCTGCGCGACCTGAGGTCCGACCTCGGCGACGCGACCGTGGTCATGACCGACCTGTGCCTGGACGAGTACACCGACCACGGGCACTGCGGCATCCTCACCGAGTCCGGCGAGATCGACAACGACGCCACGCTGGAGCGGTACGCCTCCATCGCCCTCGCCCAGGCCGAGGCGGGCGCGGCGGTCGTCGGCCCGTCCGGGATGATGGACGGCCAGGTCGGCGCGATCCGCGAGGCCCTGGACGGCGCCGGTCACACCGACATCGCGATCATGGGGTACTCGGTGAAGTACGCCTCCGCCTACTACGGCCCGTTCCGCGACGCCGCCGAGTGCGCCCCGCAGTTCGGCGACCGGTCCACGCACCAGCAGGACCCGGCCAACGCCGACGAGTCGCTCCGCGAGGTCTTCCTCGACCTCGACGAGGGCGCCGACATGGTCATGGTCAAGCCCGCGGGGCCCTACCTCGACATCGTCCGCCGCGTCCGCGACGCCGTCGACGTCCCCGTGGTCGCCTACCAGGTGAGCGGCGAGTACGCGATGATCGAGGCCGCCGCCGAGAAGGGCTGGATCGACCGCGAGCGCACGATCATGGAGTCGCTGGTGTCGATCCGCCGCGCCGGCGCCGACATCGTCCTCACCTACTGGGCCACCGAGGTGGCCCGCCGGCTGGCCCTCTAGTCACTTAGGGTCGTTTTCTCGGGGTTGCCGTGTCCGGGGTTCGCTCCGGCGGGCATCATCGTTAACCAGGAACC
The DNA here is from genome assembly GCF_040674655.1 of Actinomadura sp. NPDC049753. Classification (NCBI taxonomy): domain Bacteria; kingdom Bacillati; phylum Actinomycetota; class Actinomycetes; order Streptosporangiales; family Thermomonosporaceae; genus Actinomadura; species Actinomadura sp. NPDC049753. The sequence goes on from NZ_JBFARL010000051.1 coordinate 41,417, forward strand.
CACGTGCGACCTTGGGTATTGGGGGGCGGAGATGCTGGCGGTCTCGGGGAGCAGACGGCAGCGGGCGGCACGCGACCGGATGGCCGCGGCGGCGCGGGAGTACGCCGAACTGGGGTGGCCCTGCTATCCCGGCGCCCACCCCCCGGTGGGCGGTGACCGGGCGTGTTCGTGCGACCGCCTCGGCTGTCCCGACCCGGGCGCGCATCCGGTGTCGGCCGCCTGGGCGCACCAGGCGAGCGTCGACGCGGCAGTGATCAAACGCTGGTGGGCGGAGCGGCCGCAGGCCAACATCATCCTGCCGACGGGCCGGGTGTTCGACGTGTTCGACGTACCGGCCGCGGCCGGGACCATCGCCCTCGACCGGATCGAACGGGACGACCTCCCCGTCGGTCCGGTCGCGTCTTTCGGGGGCGACCGGCACCTGTTCTTCGTCGCCACGCGCGGCGCGCCCGTCGACGAGGACGAGTGGTGGTCCTGCCAGCTGGACTGCTCGCCGGAGGACGTCGCCGAGACGCCGGGGATGCGGTGGCACTGCCGCGACAGCTACGTCGTCGCGCCGCCGTCCGTCCTGCCGTACGGGCGCGAGGCGGCGTGGCTGCGCCCGCCGTCCCGCGGCCCGCTGCCCGACCCGCTGCGCCTCCTGGAGGTCCTCTCGGACGCCTGCGAGGACGCCTAGCCGCTCATGCGGCCGCCTCGCCGGCGAGGCGGCCGCACGCGGCGGTCGTCAGCGGGGCGCCTTGATGGGGGCCTTGCGGCCCCAGCCGCTGTAGGAACCGCGCTGCATCTGGTTGCGGCCGTCCTCGGGTCCGGCGCGCACCCAGAACTTCACGGGGCGGAAGCCGGCGTCGAGCCTGATGGCGAACGCGATCTGCTGCGCGCCGGTCGCCTGCGCCATCTGCGCGTAGAGGGGGCCGACGCCGGGCGCCTGCGCCAGCTTCGCGGCGGGCGCCTCGCCCTCGTAGACCGCTCCAGATTTGCTGAGCTTCGTCGCCGACCGCAGCAGCGTGGTCAGGTTCGCGACGGAACCGCCCTGGCGCACCCGGTCGCCGGCGGCCGGGTAGCCGTGGCCTCCGAGCGGCGACTGCCGCCACTTCTTCCCGGCGCGGACGTACAGCCGGTCCTGGACGATGACGGCCCGGACGGGCTTGCGGGCCGAGCCCGTCCCCGCCAGCGTCAGGGTGTAGGACGGGGCGCCGCCCTGTACCAGCTCGATCGTGCCCTGGCCGGTGACCGGGAAGCCGCAGCAGCCGGTCTGGCGGTAGCTGAAGCCCGCGCCGGGCGTCTTGGCGACGGCCTGGTCGATGCGGGCGATGAGCGGCCCGGGGTCGACGCCGCCGACCGGCAGCGTCGGCTGCGGGCTGCTGCTCTGCGCGGGCGTCGGCTCGGGCGGCTGCTTGGCGCCGCCGAGCGAGGTGCCGCCCTTGAGCAGGACCGCGGCGCCCGCCCCCGCGGCGACGAGCACGACGGCGACGGTGGCGACCACCCAGCGCGTCCGGGTTCTCCATCAACGAACTGCCCGACCTCGCCGAGCGGATCCAGGTCGCGCTGCTGAACGTGCTGGAGGAGCGCGACGTCCAGGTCCGCGGCTACGC
>NZ_JBFARL010000052.1:0-42658 GCF_040674655.1 Actinomadura sp. NPDC049753
GTGCTGGACGCCATGGGCGGCGACCGCGGGCCCGCCGCGACGGTGCCGGGCGCGCTGGCGGCGCGTCGCGAGCACGCGGTCCCCGTCCTGCTGGTGGGACGGGCCGACGAGATCGACGAGGAGCTGCGGCGGCACGGCGGCGGCGGCGAGCTGGAGGTGCAGCACGCCGACGACGTGATCCCCATGGCCGAGCGGGGCTCGAACGCCGCGTTCCAGTCGAAGTCCAGCCTGATGGTGGGCTGCGAGCTGGCGCGGCGCGAGGGGGCGGCGTTCGTGTCGGCCGGGTCCACCGGCGCGGTGGTGACCTGCGCGGTCCGGGCCTTCGGGCGGCGCGAGGGCGTGCTGCGCCCGGCGCTGGCCGTGGCGCTGCCCGCCATGTCGGGCTTCACCGTCCTGGTCGACGCGGGCGGCACCGCCGACCCGTCGGCGGAGATGGTGGCGCAGTTCGCGACGCTCGGCGCCGAGTACGCGCGGAGCGTCCTGGGCGTGGCCGATCCCTCGGTGGGGCTGCTGTCGATCGGCGCGGAGCCCGGCAAGGGCAACCGGCTCGTCCGGGACGCGGCGCTGCTGCTGCCGGAGACGCCGGTGCGCTTCCACGGCAACGTCGAGGGCCACGACGTGCTGGCCGGAACCGTCGACGTGGTCGCGACCGACGGGTTCACCGGGAACGTGGTGCTGAAGAACATCGAGGGCTGCGTCCGCACGACGCTGGGCCTCGTCGCCCGCGCCGGGACCGTCGACGCCGGTCCGCTGGAGGCGGTCGCGCGGCTGTACGCGGCCGACACCCACGGAGGCGCCGCGCTCCTCGGCCTGGCCGGGACGGTCGTCGTCGCGCACGGCTCGTCGAGCGCGGCGGCCGTCACCCGCGCCTGCGTGGTGGCCCGCGACCTGGCCGCGGAGGGTCAGTGAGCCACGGGCCCGGGGCCGTGGTCGGCGGGGCGCAGCGGGTCGCGGCCGTCCCAGGAGCCCTCGCTGCCGTAGGGAGCGAAGCGGGCGAACATCTCCTCGCTGTACCAGTCTTCGCGGCGGACGCGCCCGATGACGGCGCGGTGGGCGCTCCCCTGGTAGGCGTAGCGGTGGACGGCCGCCGCGTCCCGCCACAGCGAGAACGTCGCCTGCCGGGCGAGCGGCCACTCCCCGATCCCGACCGAGGCCAGGCAGCCGTCCTGGCCGCGCAGCAGGCGGTCGACGTCCGGCACGGAACGGTAGAACGCCACGAGCCGTCCCGGACGGATGGAAGCCCTGGTCAGCACGGCCACCGGGCCGTGCGGCGCGGGGTGGGCCGCCGCTCCGGCGAGCGGGTCGGCCCCTCCCCACCGGCCCCGGGACGCCAGCGGCGCGAGCCGCACATGCCAGGACTCCTCGGCCTCCTCCCGCCACCGCGCCCCGATCGGCGAGCGCGCGAGGAAGCGCTCCAGCGCCGGTTCGCCGTCCCACACCGCGAACAGGGCCCAGCGGCGCAGGTCGGCGCCGAGGCTCATGGACGGGCCCTTCCCCGTCCCGAGCAGCCGCCAGAACCGCAGCCCGCCGGTGCCGCGCAGCACCGGACGGTCGAACGCCATGTGCCGCATGGCGTCCGCTCCCGCGTACCTGGCGAGGTGGAACGAGGCGATGATCTGCGTGCTCATGAGGCAGGTCCGATGGTCATGAGGTGGTTCCGATGTTCATGAGGCGGTTCCGGTGTTCGCGGTGGTGATTCCCGTGGTCGTGTCGGTCGCCGGCGGCTACCTGCTCGGCTCGGTGCCGGTCGCGGTGCTCGTCGGCCGCGCCCACGGCCTCGACCCGCGCGAGGTCGGCGACCGCAACCCCGGCTTCTGGAACGTCATGGAGCAGCTCGGCCGGAAGGCCTCCGTGCCGGTCTTCGCCGGGGACATGCTGAAGGGGACGGCGGCCGGGCTGGTCGGCCTCCTGGTGAGCGGGGCCGAGACGGGCCGCTTCGGCTCGGTGGCCGGGACGAGCGTCCTGCCGGTGTACGCGGCGGTCGGCGCGGCGATGGCCGGCCACGCCTGGCCGCTGTTCGCCGGACGCCGGGGCGGCCGCTCGATCCTCACCTTCGCGGGCGGGTTCGCGGTGATCTGCCCGGCGGCGTTCGCGCTCGGCCTCGTCCTGCTCTTCGCGGGCAGCGCCGCCTTCTCGTTCGCGTGGGGCACCCGCCTCGCGGTGTTCTCGCTGCCGGTGCTGCAACTGTTCTTCGCGCCGGTCGGGCAGGTCGCCGGGACCGGGGCGCTGATGTGCCTCATCGGGCTGCGGTTCGGGCAGGCCGCGCTGGCGGGGCGGCGGGCCTGACCGCCGCCGGGCCGTAGTCCCGGCCGCGCCAGGTGCGCGTCGGCAGCAGCGCCGACCAGGTGAGCCGGACGGCCGTCGCCACGTCCAGGAACGGGGAGGCCGCCAGACCGGGGCTCGCACGCGCGTAGCTGCCGCGCAGTGCCGTCACCAGCAGGAGCCGCTGCGCCAGCAGGCCGAGGTCGAGCGGTGTGGGCCGTCCCGCCGCGAGCCGCAGGACGGGGAGCGCGGCGGTCAGCCAGACCACGGCCAGGTCGCCCGCCATGTGGGCCGCGGGGGTGACGTCCCGCATCGCGATGGACCGTCCCCAGGCGTGCCACACGTCCGCGGCGGAGCTGTGCATGTCCACCTCCAGCAGCGGGCCCGCGTCCACGAACGCGACCCGCCAGCCGTCGCGGGCGAGCAGCCGCCCGAGCGCGACGTCGTCGGTGAGATGGCGCCTGACCCGAGCGAACCCGTCGGCCTCCCGCATCCGCGCCCTGCGGAAGGCCATGCACTGGCCGGTGACGAGCAGCCGCTCCACGGACGTCCCCGGCCCGGTCGACCCGATGGGGCCGAACCGGTAGACGAGCGTGGCCAGCAGCGAGGCGTGCAGTGCCTGCTCCACCGCGTTGTCGCAGATGAAGCGAGGACCCGCGCTCACCAGGTCGTGGGCGTCCAGGAGCGCCGCCAGTGCCGCGCAGAGGCCCGCCTTGGGACGCATGTCGGCGTCCAGCAGGACGACGATCGGGCCGGTCGCGGCCCGCACGCCCTGGTGCAGGGCCCACTGCTTGCCGACCCACCCGTCCGGCAGCGGCGCGCCGGGGACGACGGTGGCGCCCAGCCTCTTGGCCAGCCGCGCGGTGCCGTCGCGGGACTCGTCGTCCACGACGATCACCTCGTCCACGGCCGGGTCGGCGAGCAGCGGTGCCAGGCACCCTTCGAGGCGGGACTCCTCGTCGCGGGCGGGGATCACCACCGACACCCGCTCCGGCGGCGGTCCGGCCGTACCCGGCCCCAGCGGCGCGCGACGGCGGCGTCCCCGGGCCAGCCGCGCCGCGACGACCGCGGCGGCGGCCGCCTGGAGGACGGTCAGCGGCCTCACCATGCCTGGCCTCGTCTTTCCAGGACTCATCGTGTTTCCGGCCTTTCGCGGGGCGCGGTGCCGCGGGCGCCGCCGAAGTCCCGGTTCACCAGGGAGGCGACGATCCGCCCGCCCATCGCGACGAGCGGGAGGCCGCCGCCCGGATGCGCCGACCCGCCCACCAGGTAGAGGCCGCGCCGCGGCCCGCGGTTGCCCGGCCTGCGGAACGGCGCGAAACGTCCCCGGTAGGCGGTGCCGTAGATGGCGCCGCCCCAGGCGCCGTACCGGTCGCGCAGGTCGGCGGGCGTGAACATGTCCACGAAGCGGAGCCGTCCCGAGAGGTCGTGCCCGCGCTTCGCCAGCCGCTCCAGCACCAGGTCCCGGTAGGACTCGCGGGACATCGGCCACCGGCCGGGATCGCGCGCCGGGACGTTCACCAGCATCACCCAGTTCTCCGCCCCGTACGGGGCCTGCGCCGGGTCGTCCACCGCCGAGCAGCCGACGTAGACGGTCGGGTCGTCCGGCGGCACGTTCCGGCGGAAGATGTCGTCGAATTCCTTCCGGTAGTCCGCCGAGAACACGACGGAATGGTGCGGCAGTCCCTCCGTCCGGCCGTCGACCCCCGCGAGCAGCAGGAACGCCGACGACGACAGGCCGAGCCCGGCGAGCCTGCGCAGCCGGCGCCGGTCGGGCAGCAGCCAGCCGTACAGCGCGGCGGCGTCGGCGTTGACGATCACGGCGTCGGCGCTCACCCGCTCTCCCGACGCCAGCACCACGCCCGAGACCGCCGAACGGCCGGCGGTCACCTCCGCCACCTCGGTGCCCGTGCGGACCTCGACGCCGGCGTCGGTCAGGAGCCGGGCGAGGGCGTCGGCGATCCGGGGGAGGCCGCCCGCCACGTACCAGCCGCCGTCCCCGTGCTCGATGGCCGGGACGCAGCCGAGGGCCGCCGGCGCCTGGTACGGGCTCGACCCCGCGTACGTGGCATACCGGCCGACGTACTGGCGCATCCGCGGGTCGTCGAAGAAGCGCCGCGCCAGGCCGTCCAGCGTCCGGCCCGGCGCGACCGAGAACAGGTCGCGGATCCGGGGCTTCTCGGGGGGACGGCCCAGGGGCCCGGCGAAGAAGTTCCGCTCCGAGGCGGCGTAGCACTTCTCCGCCCAGCCGTAGAAGGACCGCCAGGCCGCGCCCTGCCCGGGGCTCAGGCGGTCGACCTCCCGCTCCATCCGGTCGGGGCCGCGGAACGCGCGGAGGCGCGACCCGTCGGCGAAGTGGTAGCGGCACAGTTCGTCCAGCTCCACCAGCGGGACGTTCACGCCGAGTTCCCGGAACAGGCGCGGCATGGTCAGCAGGGACGGCCCGAGCGAGAAGGCGAACCCGTCCCGCTCGTACTCCGCCAGCTTCCCGCCGAGCCTGTCCAGCCGCTCGTACAGCCGGACCTCGTGGCCGCCGCGCGCCAGCCGCAGCGCGGCGGTCATCCCGCCGACCCCGCCGCCGACCACGATCACTTCCGCCATGCGCGCCTCCATGCCGGGACGGCGAACGCCCCCATCGCCACCCCGCCCGCCGCCGCGACCAGCGGGTCCCGCGGCTCGAACACCGCCGCGAACGCCAGCGTCTCCATGCCCGCCATCACCGAGTAGAGGGTGACGAGCCCCCGGGACGGGCCCTGTCCGCGAGCCGGGCCGGGTCCGCGTGCCGGAACGGCGGTGTCCTCCCGTCCCGCCATCAGGTCGATCGCCATCATGACCAGGAAGGACACCGCCAGCCATCCGGCGAAGTTGCTGAGCGGCACCCCTCGGTAGGGGCCGCCGTCCGCCCACGTCCACAGGCCGAGCCGGAGCATCTGCGGGTCCAGGAACAGGTCCCATGCCGTCAGCGCGGCGGCCCCCGCCGCCCACCGCGCGGCCCGGTTCTGCGGCGCGATCGCGGTCGCGACGGCGTGCGCGGCCAGCCCCATGCCGCCCCACGCCGCCGCCACGACGACCGGCACGCCGCCCGCCTGCGGCCGCAGCACGGAGGTGTAGGAGTACTCCCCGAACGGCAGGCCCGTGCGGATGCCGACCCATTCGGCCGCGTACCCGATGGCCACCGTCGCGGCGAAGGCCCCGGCCGCGCGCCCGGGGCCCCGCCGGTCGGCGAGGAACGCCACGGCGCTCGCCGCCAGCAGCACCACGACCACGCTGGTCAGCCGGATCGGCTCGGGTCTCAGCCCGGACGCGACCTGGGCGACCACCATCGCGGCCAGCAGCCCGGCGCCGAGCAGTCCGAGGGGTCGCGACGCCGGCGCGTCCCAGCCGAGCCGCGTTCTGCGCACAAAGCCCACACGACCCCTTCGTACCGAGGCGGCTCGGCGGATGCATCGATCGTCAGGACGCGGTCCGTCCGCGGGGCAGCAGCAGAGCCACCACGGCGATGAGCACGCCCAGACCGGCCGCCATGAGGAACACCCGGTCGTAACCGGCGGCGAGGGCGGCGGCGGTGGTCGGGGAGCCGGGCGCCGCCCGCGTCCGCGCGGCGGCGGCCGTCGCGAGCACCGCCAGGCCCACCGCCCCGCCCGCCTGCGCGGCGGTGTTGGCCAGTCCACCGACGACCCCCGCGTCGCCCTCGGGCGCCCCCGCGGTCGTCGCGGCCATGAGCGTGGGGAACGTCAGCCCGATGCCGACCGCGACGAGCAGCGTCGGCCCGAGCACCCCGGTGACGTAGCCGCTGCCGGCTCCGGCTTGGGAGAGCCAGCCGAACCCGGCGAGGAAGAAGCAGCAGCCCGCCGGCACCAGGAGGCGCGCGCCTGCTCGCGGCAGCAGTCCGGCGGCGAAGCGCGCGACCACCATGAACACCACGGCCGCGGGCGTCTGCCCGAGCCCGGCCCGGAGTGCGCCGTAGCCCAGGACGTTCTGCAGGAACAGCGACGTGAAGTACCACATCGCCACGGTGATCCCTCCGAAGAGCAGGAGCATGCCGCCGCCCACGGCCACCCCCCGGATCCTGAACAGCCGCAGCGGCATCAGCGGCCGGGCGGCGAAGCGCCCCTCCACCACGAGGAAGACGGCGAGCAGGAGCAGGCCCGCCAGGACCGGGCCGGCGACCCGCGCGGACGTCCAGCCGTGGCCGGTGCTCTGCATCACCCCGTAGATCAGCGCGGCCAGCCCCGCCGTCCCGGTGACGGCGCCGGGCAGGTCGAGCGGCTCCCGCCGGGCCGTCCGCGCGCCGGACAGCGATGCCAGCGCCACCATGATCAGCACCGCGCCGATCGGCACGTTGACCAGGAAGACCCACCGCCAGGACAGGCCGGTCGTGAGGGCTCCGCCCGCGACCGCGCCCGCCATCCCGCCCACGCCGCCCGCGGCGGACCACGCGCCGAACGCCCGCGCCCGCTCGCGGGCCCCGGTGAAGCCGGTGTTGATCACGGCCAGCGTCGCCGGGGCCAGTACGGCGGCCCCGACGCCCTGGACGGCGCGGGCCGCCACCAGGATCTGCGGTGCGGTGGCCAGGCCGCCGACCAGGCTGGCGGCCGAGAACAGGAGCAGTCCGGCGGCCAGCGTCCGGCGGTGGCCGAACAGGTCGGCGGCGCGTCCGCCCAGCAGCATGAACCCGGCGAACGTGAGCAGGTAGCCGTTCACCACCCAGGCCAGTCCCGCGGCGGTGAAGCCGAGGTCCCGGTCGACCGAGGGCAGGGCGACGTTGACGATGGACGCGTCCAGAATCACCATGAACTGGCACGCGCACACCAGCGCCAGCACCACCCGGCCGGGCCCGCTCCCCGCCCTCACGGCCCCGCGGGCCGAAACCTTCGCCGACAAATCGGACGACACAAGCGCCTCCTAGATCGAATGAATGCGGCGGGGCCCGGCGAGCGAGGCCGCCCGATGCCCGCACCGTCCCGGCGATGCCGGGGTGAAATCGCCTCTGACACGGCTCAGCGGCCGTTCACGTCAGGGCACGGGCTTCCTCGTCGGCGGCACGGGCGCCCGCCAGCAGGCGGATCGCGGTCCGGGCGAGGCGGCGGCCCTGGTAGCGGGCCGCGTCGAGGGAGGCGTCGTCGGGCCCGTCACCGGACGGGCCGGTCACCGCCGAGGTGCCGTAGGGGTTGCCTCCGGCCGCGTAGACGGCCGGGTCGGTGTAGCCGGGCGGGACGATCAGCGCGCCCCAGTGGTAGAAGACGTTGGCCAGCGAGATGATCGTGGCCTCGCCGCCGCCGTGGCGGTTGAAGGCCGCGGTGAACGCCGTCACCGGCTTGTCGGCCAGCACGCCGTCGCGCCACAGTCCGACGCTCTGGTCGAGGAACTGCTTGAGCTGCGCGGCGGGCGCTCCGAAGCGGGTCGGCGTGCCGAACGCGTACGCGTCGGCCCACGCCAGGTCCTCGACGGCGGCCTCCGGGACCGCGGCGGCGGCGTCCATGTGCCGCCGCCACCGCGGGTTCTCGTCGATCGCGGAATCGGCGGCCAGCTCGGCGACCCGCCGCAGCCTGACCTCGGCGCCGGCGGTGGCGGCGCCCTCGGCGACGGCCTCGGCGAGCGCGTGCACGGCGCCCGTCGAGCTGTAGTAGATGACGGCGACCTTCACGGACATGTCGGCTCCTCGGCCTCGCGCTAGGATTAGTTATGCGCATAATGTTATGCGCATAACTAATCCGTCAAGGAGGGGCCCGTGGACTTCGACCGAGCCGACGCGATCAACCAGGCCATCCGCCTGCTGAGCCTGCGCCACCGGGCCCGGGCCGCGGCGCTGCTGACCCCGCTCGGCCTGCACCCCGGCCAGGAGGCGCTGCTGCTCGAACTCGCGCGGACCGGCCCGCGGATCCAGGCCCAGCTCAGCGAGGCGCTCGGCTGCGAGCCGCCCAGCGTCACGCTCATGACCCGCAAGCTGGAAGCGTCCGGGCACGTCCGGCGCAGGCCCGCGCCCTCCGACAAGCGCGCCAGCATCGTGGAGCTCACCGACTCGGGCGCGGCCCTGGCGGAACGGGTCAAGGAGCTGTGGTGCGCCCTGGCGGAGGAGACCGTGGCCGGCCTGCCCGAGCAGACCGTGGCGGACCTGCCCGGCGTGCTCGGCACCCTGACCGCCAACGTCGACCCCCGGCGCGCGCGCCCGAGACCGGGCATGTGACGCCAGGCGCGGGCGTTCGGAGCGCGAACCCGGGGCGGTGAGCCCTCCGGCCCTCAGACCAGACCGCGGCGAGCGGCGTGGACGCCCGCCTGGAACCTGGTGCGGGCGTTGAGGGTGCGCAGGAGGCGGGCGACGTGCCGGCTGACCGTGCGCGCGCCCATTCCGGTGTGGCGGGCCACCGCCTCGTCCTTGAGCCCGGCGGCGAGGAGGGTGAGCAGATGCCGGTCGGCCTCGGACAACCGGGGCCGGACGCCGACCGAGCCCGACTCGTCGTCGAAACGCAGCGGCATCGCCTGTTCCCAGCAGGTGTCGAAAACGTCGATGAGAATGTCGAGCAGGGTCGACGGGCGGATGAGGGCGGTGATGCTGGGATCGTCGCCCCGCAGCGGCATCAGCGCCATTTCGTCGTCCACGATGACGAGTTTGGCGGGCGGATTCTCCAGGATGCGGGAGCGCTCACCGAAGCCGGAATCCTGGCGGGCCAGGTCCATGCGCGCGGGGATGGCGAGGGCCTCGGGCGTGTAAATGGCGCGGTACTCCACGCCTTCCGCGAGGCGCTCGCGCTCGATCTCGTTGGGGCTGACCGGGTCGACGGCATAGGGCGGCTTGTCGATGGCCTTCACCTGCCTGACCGCGGCGCGCTGCACCTGCTCGTAGCGCTGGATCACCGCGTCCAGCCCGTCGACGACCTCGACCAGCCTCTCCGGGTTCGACCGCTGCTCGGCGGCCAGCAGATCGCCGCTGATCCGCTTGGCCTCGATCCGCGCGCGGATGAACTCCGCCTCCCGCCTGCGGATGAGCGCCTCGACCACGGCGTCCGGAGGATGGGCGGAGTACGCGCGGTCCGCCGAGGCGTCCGCCCCCGCGGCGCCCTCCACGCTGATCATGCCGAGGGCCTCCATTTCCAGGAGGAGCGCCGCCAGGCGACCCGGCGGCGCCTCCGACACCCCCGCCAACTCGCTCAGTGTGCTGCCGGGGTTGTACAGCAGGACGAGGTAAAGGGTCTGCTGGGAGGCGGTGACACCGAGAGCCGCGAATGGATTCTCATCTTTTGCGGTCACGGGGAACATGATCCGGATTATGGAGCCGATGGAGTGTGACTTCCAAGCCGTTCACGGCGAACGGATCGGTGGCGTATTCCGACAGCGGCGATAACTCGCCAGAACGTGGGGGCGGAGAGCCTTTCTCGTCGCGCGCGAGGACATCTACGTTTGCCGCACCCCCCACCCCCGAGGAGAGACCATGTCTCACAGACGCGGCATGCGCGTCGCCGTGCTCGCGGCCGGCGCGCTGGGTCTGGCCGGCACGCAGGGCGTCGCGGTCGCCCAGCCGGACCCCGCCGGGCCCGCCCGTCCGGCCCCCTACTCCGCGGCGACGGCGGCGAACGTGCCGCAGGCCATGCTGAAGGCCATGCGGCGCGACCTCGGCCTCACCGCGGCTCAGGCGAAGCAGGCGCTGGTCAACCAGTTCGACTCCGGCGTCACCGCCGGGAAGCTGCGGCTGAGGCTCGGCGGCGCCTTCGCCGGCAGCTGGGTCAGCGGCAGGACCGCCGAGACGCTGCACGTCGCGACCACCGACCCGGCCCGGACGGCCGAGATCACCGCCCAGGGCGCGCGGGCGACCGTCGTCGGCCGCAGCCTGGCCGACCTCACCGCCGCGAAGGCGAGGCTCGACCGTGCCGCCGCGCGCAGCGCCCCGTCCCACTCCCCCGTCTGGTACGTGGACGTCCAGGCCAACCGCGTCGTGGTGCTGAGCTCCGCGCCCGCCGAGGCCCGCGCCTTCGCGAAGGCCGCCGGGGTCGACGCCGCCGAGGTCACCGTCAGGCGCTCGAAGATCAAGCCGCGCACCTACTACGACCTGCGAGGCGGCGACGCCTACTACATGAACGGCTCGGGACGCTGCTCGATCGGCTTCTCGGTCACCCGCGGGGGGACGCCCGGCTTCATCACCGCGGGCCACTGCGGCCGGCCGGGCACGTCCACCAGCGGGTACAACCAGGTCCAGCAGGGCAGCTTCCAGGGCTCCTCGTTCCCCGGCAACGACTACGCCTGGGTCGCGACGAACGGCAGCTGGTCGCCGGTCGCGCGCGTGAACGGCTACGGCTCCGTCCAGGACCCGACCGTCTCCGGTTCGACGGTGGCGCAGACGGGCTCCCCGGTGTGCCGCTCCGGTTCCACCACCGGCTGGCACTGCGGGACCGTCCAGCAGCTCAACACCAGCGTCACCTACCCGCAGGGCACCGTCTCCGGGGTCACCCAGACGAACGTGTGCGCCGAGCCCGGCGACTCGGGCGGCTCGTTCATCTCCGGCACCCAGGCGCAGGGGACGACGTCCGGCGGCTCCGGCGACTGCCGCAGCGGCGGGACGACGTTCTTCCAGCCGGTCAACGAGGGGCTCCAGGCCTACGGCCTGACGCTCTACACCGGCACGTCCAACCCGCCCGACGACCCGCCGGACGACCCGCCGAGCGGCAGCTGGGCGGCGGGGACCGTCTACCAGGTCGGCGACGTCGCGACCTACAACGGCTCCACTTACAAGTGCATCCAGTCGCACCAGGCGCAGCCCGGCTGGACGCCGGAGAACGTCCCGGCGCTCTGGCAGCGCGTCTGACGCACCCGGCCTTTCCCCCCAGCGTGACGCTGGGGGGAAAGGCCGGATTCATGTCAGCCGGCGGTGAAGACGTCGGTGGCGGCGCTCTTGCGGAGGTCTTCGAGGAGATCTATCTGCGCCTGGGCGCGGTCGTGCAGTTTCTCCAGCTCCGCCGCGTCCAGGTCCGGGGTCCGGTCGGCGAGGATGCGCAGCGTGCGCCATCCGGCGGCCTTGCCCTCGACGGCCAGGCGCAGGAACTCGTACTCCACCAGGTCGCTCAGCGGGGAACGCTCCCTGAGGCGGCCGTTGAACTTGAGCCGTCCCGCCTTCTCGGCCACGGACAGCGCGATGCTCTTGTAGTGGCGGACGGGGACGCCGAGCGACGCCATGACGGACAGCAGCGCTCCCCGGTCGGCGGCGATCTCGTCGGCCAGCCGCCGCAGCCGCTCCTCCTCGGGCCTGCCCCGGTGCGCCTGGGCGAGCGCGCGAGAGCGTCCCACCCCGGCCGCCGCGCCCGCGAGATGGTCGTTCAGGTAGATCGCCAGGAATGGTCCGGCCGTCTTCTCCATGCGGATCCTTCCCGCCGCCCGGGGGCGGCCCTGCGCGTGAGGTGAGGGTGGCTCCTCGGTCGATGCACCTCGCGGTACCCAGCGGGCGGACGGGTACTCCCCGCGCCGCCTCCGGTGCGGCCGGCGGTCCGCGGCGGCCGGATACCCGCGCGTCCGGAGTGGGCAAAAACCGGCCAATGCGCGCTTGTGCAGGTGAACGCCCGGGTACGGCCCGACCGACCAAGGGGGGAAAATGATCAAGACACTGCACAAGCGAGGCCTGAAGTCGCACCACATGTACACGGCCGGACTCGGGTCGATCGCCCTGGCGTTCGCCTCGTGGGCGCTCTCCAACCAGCTGGAGGAGAGGGGCATGGACCGCGCCGACCGCTGGGGCATCTTCGTCGGCGAATGGGCCCCGACCTTCTTCTGCATCGGCGTCGCCATGCGCCTGGAGGAGATGCGCGAGGAGAGCACGGAGGTCCCGATGCAGCGCGGTGAGATGGACGAGAGAGTCGGAGGCCGCGCCTCCCACGCGATGCGCTAGCACCCGCGCCCGCGCGGTGACCGGCGGCCGCAGGCCGTCGGCGCGGCCGGGCGTGGTCTAGATCCCGGGCCCTGCGGGGGCGGGCTCTGGGACGATGGACCGCATGATCGAACGCACCGGCCCGCCGCTGGCCGAGGAGGAGCTGCTTCCTCCGGCGGAATGGGGGCGCGGGCGGGGCGCCGCGCCCGGCGCCCGTGCGGCCTGGGCGTTCGCGGCGCTGGCCGTGGCGCTCGTGCTCGGCCGGGCGTGGGCGGCGCCGCGCATCGGTGCGCGGGCCCTGGACGCATGGGCAACGATCTTCGTGGCGGTGTGCGTCCAGGCGCTGCCGTTCCTGGTGTTCGGCGTCGCGCTGTCGGCCGCGATCACCGCGTTCGTACCGGCGTCGGTGTGGCGTCGGGTGCTGCCGCGCCGGCCGGGCGCGGCGGTGCCGGTCGCGGGCGCGATGGGGGCGGTCCTGCCGGGGTGCGAGTGCGCGTCGGTGCCGGTCGCGGGCGGGCTGATGGCACGCGGGGTGGCGCCCGCCGCCGCGCTCACGTTCCTGCTCGCCGCCCCGGCGATCAACCCGATCGTGCTGGTCGCCACCGCGGTCGCCTTCCCGGGACGTCCGGAGATGGTGGCGGGACGGTTCGCCGCCTCGCTGCTGGTCGCGGTGCTGGCCGGGTGGGCGTGGCTGCTGCTGGGCAGGCGCGAATGGCTCAAGGTGCCGTCGCGTCCCCACGCGCACGGGGCGGCCGGGCGCCTCGACGCGTTCCGGCAGGCCATGCGGCACGACATCATGCACGCCGGAGGGTTCCTGGTCGTGGGCGCCGCGGCGGCCGCGACCATCAACGCCGCGGTGCCCTCGTCCTGGGTCTCGTCGGCGGCGGGCGATGCCGTGGTGTCGGTCCTGCTCCTGGCGGTGCTGGCCGTCCTGATGTCCATCTGCTCGGAGGCCGACGCGTTCGTGGCGGCCAGCCTGTCGCAGTTCTCCACCACCGCGCGGCTGACGTTCCTGGTGGTCGGCCCGATGGTGGACCTGAAGCTGATCGCCCTGCAGGCGGGGTTCTTCGGCCGGAGTTTCGCGGTCCGGTTCGTCCCGCTGACGTTCTGCCTGGCGGTGGGCGTCAGCGCGCTGGTGGGAGGGCTGGTGTCATGAGCAGGTCCGCGCAGAACCTGCTGCTGGTCCTGCTCGGCGGCGCGATGCTGTGGATCACGCTGGGCAGCGGCGAGTACGTCAACTACGTGCGGCCCGGGTTCCGCTATCCGCTGGTGGCCGCGGCGATCGCGCTGGTCGTTCTGGGCGCCGCCGGCCTGCGCCGGGAATGGCGGGGCACCGGCGACGACGGGCACGGCGACGAGCACCACGGCGAGCACGGCGGCGGCCATGCGCACGGTCCGGGCGTGGCGTGGCTGCTCTGCGCGCCCGTGCTCGCGATCTTCGTGATCGCGCCGCCCGCGCTCGGCTCGTTCACCGCGGCGCGCGGCGCCGGTCGCGCGGCGCCGCCTCCGCCGTCCCCCGCCGAGGGCTTCGCCCCGCTGCCGAGGACGGGGACGCCCGTCCCGATGAGCATGGGCGAGTTCATCGGGCGCGCCTACCTGGCGCAGACGGGCGACCCCGCCTCGTTCGAGGGTGTCCCGGTGCGGCTGACGGGCTTCGTGACCCCGCCGGCGAAGGGCGAGCGCGGCTGGCGCCTCACCCGGCTGAAGGTCGCGTGCTGCGCGGGCGACGCCATCCCGTTCCCCGTCATCGTGCGGGGCCTGCCGCGGCCGCCCGCCGACACGTGGGTGCGGGTCGACGGGGTGTGGGAGCCGCCCGCGACCGGGCGGCGGGCGACCGTCGTCCAGACGCTGCGCGGGCGGTCCCTCCAGCGGATCGGCAGGCCCGGCGATCCCTACGAGTGACCGGGCCCGCCGTCCCGGTCAGACGGGTCCCGGAGTTGACGAGGTAGTTGTTCAGAACCCCTCCCGGATCCCGGCACGGCGGACGGCCCGCACCCGGGGTTCCCGGGTGCGGGCCGCCGTCAGGCCGTGGCCGACGGCAGGCTGGGTCTCGTCGGCAGGCCGTGTCCTGCGTGCGGGGTCGTTCAGCAGGTCAGGTTGCTCCCCGCGGGGACGCCGAGGATCTGGGTGAAGCGCTGGTAGGCGTTCACCCGGCTCTGCACCTGGGCCGGATTCCGGCCGTCGCATTCCAGGGCGCCGTTGATGCTGCGGATCGTCTCGCCGAAACCGCGGCCGTTGACCATGGCGCTGTGGCCGGTCATGGTGCCCGGGCCGTTCTGGGTCATCCAGTACCAGAGCCCGGTCCGCCACGAGACCGACGCGTCCCGCTCCACGAGCCACGGGTTGTTCAGCAGGTCGATGCCGAGGGCGTCGCCCGCCGCCTTGTAGTTGAAGTTCCAGCTCAGCTGGATGGGACCGCGACCGTAGTAGGCGGCCTGCCCCGCCGGGCACCCGTAGGACCGGCTCGCGTCGCAGTAGTGCGGGTAGTTCCCGGTGTTCTGCTCGACGATGTAGACCAGCCCGCCGGTCTCGTGGTTGACGTTGGCCAGGAAGGCGGCGGCCTCCTGCTTCTTCACCGTGTCGCTTCCGGTGTTGGCGAACGCGGGGAACGCCGCCATGGCCGCCGTCAGACCGCTGTAGCTGTAGAACGAGCTGCGGCTCGGGAACATCTGGTCGAACTGCGACTCGCTCACCACGAACCCGCCCTGGCCAGGCGGGTCGCCGGGGTCGGACGACCCGCCGCAGGTTCCCTGGTCGGCCCACACGTCGGCGCGGCCCGGGGTCTCGTTCTGCGTCCACCATTTCGCCGACCAGTTGTGCCCGTTGTAGGACACCGCGGCGCCGCCGGTGTAGACGGCGGTGGAGCTCCACGCCGCCGCGCAGTCCGCGGCGGAGGCCGGCGCCATCGGCAGGACGGCCGACAGCGTCCCCGCCGCGAGCAGGAGAGCGCCGGTCAGCCGGGCGCCCGCCGGCAGGGGGACGCGCCGCGCCTTGCGTTCCGGCGTCACTGGACGTTCACGTCGACGCAGGCGTAGAAGGCGTTCGCCGTGTCGGCGATGTTCCAGATCGCCAGCACCTTCTGCCGGCCGGTGACGCCGCCGAGGTTGACCGAGTGCGAGACGGTGGACGGGGGCTGCTGGTTGTTGCCGTCGACCACGGCGACGCGCCTGCCGCCGACGTAGTACTCGTAGTTCGACGTGCGGTGCCGGGCGGTGAACGTCCAGGTGAAGGTCACCGTCTGGCCGACCGTCGTGGCCCTCCAGCCCCTGCTGTCGTCGTCGAGCTCGGCGAACCGTGCGTTTCCGCCGCTGCAGCTGCGCAGGCCCTTCGGGCCCTCGACGCTCTGCGGCTCCCACTGGATGGAGCCGCACTGGACGATGCGCTGCGCGCACTGGGCCTGCCGGCTCATCGGCGCCGACACGTATCCGTGGGCCCAGGCCGAGGTCGCCGGGATCACCACGGCGACGAGGGGGGCGATTCCGACGCCCGCCGTGACGGCGGCGATCCTGCGCGAGCGCTTCGTGCGGGGGGTCTTCTTCGTGCGGGGGGTCGTTTCCATGCGGGGGTCCTCGCGTGATGGGGGTGGTCATGGGACGTCGTCGCGGCAGGGCCTGCCGCCGGGGGAGCAGTCGACGAACGCGGTGGCGGGGCGCGGGGGCGGGACATGAACACTCCATCGGATAGGAAACTTTCCTATCGGATTGACCGAACGCTAACCCCGCGCCCGATCGCGGGCAAGAGTCCGCCGGAAACCGCCGAAACGGCGCCGCGAGGGTCCGGCCGGACCAGTGCAGGCAGGGAAGCGAACCACCGGATTCCGGTCGGGAGATTCGGCACCATTCCCCGCAACCGGACGCCGGTGGTCGGCGATTTGTGCCAACGGACCGGCAAAAGCCCAGGAAAGGACGTCGGCGACGGTGAGGTTCCGGTCACCGGGACACCCCTTGGAGGCCCGTCCCCGCCCTTCTACGATCGGGCCACCCATTTCTGTCGCCCGACCGGCGGGAACTCCCGCGTCCGGCCGGGACGGCGGCGCCGACAAGGGCCAGGCGCGGGCCCTCGTTAGCGGTCGCCTCGCTGCACGGCGTCCGCTGAGAGGAACACATGGACCGGAGCGCTGATTACGTCGTGGTGGGGGCCGGCAGCGCCGGCTGCGTGCTGGCCAAGCGGCTGGCCGAGTCCGGGGCGAGCGTCGTCCTGGTGGAGGCGGGCGGTCCGGACCGCACGCCGCTGGTCCGCAAGCCGGGGCTGATCGCCGTCTTCCACAACGTCCCGCAGCTGAAGAAGCGGCTGGACTGGGGCTTCTACAGCGCCCCGCAGAAGAACGCGCTCGACCGGAAGATCCCGCAGGTCAGGGGGCGCGTCCTCGGGGGCTCGGGGTCGATCAACGGCATGCTGTTCGTGCGCGGCCACCGCAGGAACTACGACGACTGGGCCGCCGAGGGCTGCACCGGGTGGGGCTTCGACGACGTCCTCGACAGCTACCGGCGGATGGAGAACTGGGAGGACGGGTCTTCCGATCTGCGCGGCGCAGGTGGGCCTATCCAGGTGACACGGCAGCGTGACCTCACTCCTGCCTCCGAAGCCTTTATCGAGGCGGTCGTCCAGGCGGCGGGCGTCAAGCGCAACGACGACTACAACGGCGCCGAGCAGGAGGGCGTGGGGGTCTTCCAGCAGAGCGTCGCGGACGGCCTGCGCTACAGCTCGTCCGTCGGCTACCTGGACGACCACGGCCTGGCGAACCTGACCGTCCTGACGAACGTGACCGTGCGGCGGGTCGTGATCGAGAAGGGGCGGGCCACGGGCGTCGAGGTCGCCGGCAAGAAGGGCACGGCGACGATCCGGGCGTCCCGGGAGGTCGTCCTCTCGGCGGGGGCGTTCGGCTCCCCGCACCTGCTGATGCTGTCCGGTGTGGGCCCGGCCGCCCACCTGAAGGACCACGGCATCGAGGTGCGCGCCGACCTGCCCGTCGGCGACAACCTGCACGACCACATGTTCGTGCCGATGACGTTCGTCATGGACACGGCCCGCCACAAGGGGACCGCGCCCTACTTCGCGAGGGGCGTCGCCAAGGAGTGGACGCGGGGCGGGACGTGGGTGGCCCGCAGCGTGTTCGAGGCGGTCGGCTTCGTCCGCAGCGGGCAGGCGGGCGAGATCCCCGACATCCAGTTGCACGCGTTGCCGTGGTCGTACCCGTTCCCGAACCAGGACGCGCCGGTGCGGCACGCCGTCGACAAGCGCTCCGCGCTCACGATCATGCCGACGCTGATCTACCCGAAGAGCCGCGGCACGCTCCGGCTGGGCTCGGCGGACCCGTCCGACGCGCCGGTCATCGACCCCGGCTACCTCACCGACCCCGACGACGCCCGGCTGCTGCTGGACGGCATCGAGCTCGTCCGCGAGGTCATGGCGAGCCAGGCCATCGCCGGGGACGTCAAGGAGGAGCTGTCCCCCGGGCCGCGGTACCCCGACCGGAAGGCCCTGGCCAGGGAGCTGCCGAACCGCGCCACGACCGTCTACCACCCGGTGGGGTCGTGCCGGATGGGCGCCGACGAGCGGGCCGTCGTCGACCCCGGGCTGCGCGTGCGGGGCATCGAGGGCCTCCGCGTGGCGGACGCGTCGATCATGCCGAGCATCATCGGCGGCAACACCAACGCCCCCAGCATGATGATCGGCGAGCACGCCGCGAAGCTGATCCTCGACGCGAGCTGACCCCGGCGAGCCGGAGGCGTTCCCGTCCTGGACCGGCGGTTCAGGACGGGAAGGCCGTGACCCAGCGGCGCTGCCAGGGGGTTTCGACGGCGCGGGGGTGGTGGTGCTCGCGCGCCCAGGCGACGGCCCCCGAGGAGTCGACTCCCGACAGGACGGCCAGGCACGCGATGACCGTTCCGGTGCGGCCGACGCCGCCTCCGCAGGCGACCTCGACGGCGGCGCCGGAGCGGGCCCGTTCGTGCAGGGCGCGGATCTGCCGCACGGCCTCGTCCCGGTCGCGGGGCAACAGGAAGTCCGGCCAGTCGATCCACGCGGACGGCCAGCCCAGGTCCGGCGCGTGCCTGCGGCGGAGGCGGCCGGAGCCCAGGTAGAGCCCGAAGTCGGGCACGGGCCCGTCGGGGAGCGGTCTCCGCAGGCCGCGCCCACGGATCAGGGTCCCGTCGGGAAGCCGGATCGCACCGTCGAGCGTCATCGGGTCACCGCCCGGCGGCGCGCGCGGTGGTTGGCGACGTTGACCCTGTTTCCGCACACCTCGGGCATGCAGTAGCGGCGGCGCCCGGCGCGGCTGGCGTCGGCGAACACTCCGCCGCAGCCGGGGGCGGCGCACGCGCGGAAACGGCCGTGGCCGAGCGCCCGGACGAGGCCGAGCAACGAGACGCCGACGACGGCGGCCAGTTCGGCGACGAGGGACGCGTCCCGAGCCGTCGGGACGTGCCACTGCCACCGGCCGGAGGGGTCGCGGCGCAGTACCGGCGCGAGCCCGACGTGCCCCGCCAGCATCGCCGCGCGCTCCACCGCCTCGTCCTCCGTCTCGGACTCCAGCACGGCCCGCACCTCGCGGCGCAGGAAGCGGACCTTCTCGACGTCCTCCGCGCTCGGCGCCCCGGCGGTGGACGCACAGGGGGCCACGTCATAGGCGGCGAAGTCGTATCCGGAGAGCAGCGCGGCCAGGTCGCCGGGTCCGGAGAGGGCCTCGGCCCCCCGCACGTCCGGCGACGTGGCGACCAGGTCGTTCGCGACCTCGACGCCCGCCGCGTAGTCGGCCATCGGAATGAGCACACGTCCTCCCGCACCCGGCGTTCCGTAAGGGTTATAGGAGGACTGTAACCCTTACCCGGTCGCGACGTCGAACTGGAGGCCGCCGTTCACCACGGACACGTCGACGTGCCCGCCGTGCCCCAGGTCGCCGGACAGGAGCAGGTCCGAGAGCTGGTCGTCCACCTCCCGCTGGATCGTCCGGCGCAGCGGGCGGGCGCCGAACTCCGGCTGGTAGCCGCGCTCGGCGAGCCAGTCCACGGCCTCGGTGCTGAAGGTGACGGAGACGTCCTGGGCGCGCAGGCGGCGGCGCGTCTCGTCCAGCAGCAGGTCGGTGATCTGGCGGAGCTGCCCCTCCTCCAGCCGCCGGAAGACGATGATCTCGTCGATCCGGTTGAGGAACTCGGGCCGGAACGACTCGCGCAGCCGCCGCATGATCCGGTCGCGCAGCCCGCCGCCGCCGTCGCCGGACGCGCCGAAGCCGATCTCGGTCGTGCCGGTGATCAGTTCCGAGCCGAGGTTGCTCGTCATGATCACGACGGTGTTGCGGAAGTCGACCGTGCGGCCCTGCGCGTCGGTGAGGCGGCCGTCGTCGAGGAGCTGGAGCAGGACGTTGAACACGTCCTGGTGCGCCTTCTCGATCTCGTCCAGCAGGATCACCGAGTACGGCCGGCGGCGGACGGCGTCGGTGAGCTGCCCCGCCTCCTCGTAGCCGACGTATCCGGGCGGCGCCCCCATCAGGCGGCTGACGGTGTGCCGCTCCTGGAACTCGCTCATGTCGAACCGGATCATCCGGTCCTGGCTGCCGAACAGGGCCTCCGCCAGCGCCTTTGCCAGTTCGGTCTTGCCGACGCCGGTCGGGCCGAGGAACAGGAACCCGCCGATCGGCCGGTTCGGGTCGCCCATCCCGGCGCGGGACCGCCGGACGGCCCGCGCCACCGCCGCGACCGCGTCCTCCTGCCCGACCACGCGCTCGTGCAGGTGGCCCTCCAGGTTCGACAGGCGCTCCCGCTCGGCCTGGGTGAGCTGGGTGACGGGGACGCCGGAGATCCGGGAGACCACCTCGGCGATGTCCTCCGTGGTCACCTCCGGGACCGTGGCCGGCGCGCCGTTCCCGCGCGTCTCGGTGAGGTCCTTCTCCAGCCGGGAGACCTCGTCGCGCAGCTCGCAGGCGCGCTCGTAGTCCTCGTCCGCGACGGCCTGGTCCTTCTCCCGGCGCCGCTGGTCGAGGCGCTGCTCCAGCTCGCGGCGCCCGCCGTTGCGCGTGCTGCGCAGCCGGACGCGGGCGCCCGCCTGGTCGATGAGGTCGATCGCCTTGTCCGGCAGGAACCGGTCGGTCAGGTAGCGGCTGGACAGGTCGACGGCCGCGACGAGCGCCTCGTCGGTGAAGCGCACCTGGTGGTGCGCCTCGTACCGGTCGCGGAGGCCGCGCAGGATCTCGATGCTGTCGTCCGCGCTCGGCTCCGGCACGAGGATCGGCTGGAAGCGCCGCTCCAGCGCCGCGTCCTTCTCGATGTTGCGGCGGTACTCGTCGATCGTCGTCGCGCCGACCACGTGCAGCTCACCGCGGGCGAGCGGGGGCTTCAGCATGTTCCCCGCCGACATCGCGCCCTCCGCGCTGCCCGCGCCCACGATCGTGTGGATCTCGTCGATGAACACGATCAGGCCTTCGGTGTGCTCGCGGATCTCGTCCACGAGCTTCTTCAGCCGCTCCTCGAAGTCGCCCCGGTAGCGGGTGCCCGCGACGACGCCGCCCAGGTCGATCTGGACGATGCGCTTGCCGCGCAGCGTCTCGGGGACCTCGTCGTCGACGATCCGCTGGGCCAGCCCCTCGGCGATCGCGGTCTTGCCGACCCCCGGGTCGCCGATCAGCACCGGGTTGTTCTTGGTGCGCCGCGAGAGGACCTCGACCGTCTCCTCGATCTGGTCCTCGCGTCCGATCACCGGGTCGATGCGCCCCTCGCGGGCGAGGGCGGTGAGGTCGCGTCCGAACTCGTCCAGCGTGGGCGTCCCGCTCGGCTGCCCGCCGCCGGCCGGCGGCGGCTGCCCGGGGCCTCCGCCGGGCGCCGCCTGCTGCAGCGAGTCGGGCGTCACGTGCTCGTGGTCGAGGATCCGTCCCGCGCTCGACCCGCGGTCGAGCGCCAGCGCGAACAGCAGGTGCTCGGGCCCGATGTAGGACGATCCGAGCGCCCGCGACACCTGGTGCGAGTCGAGCAGCGCCCGCTTGGCGGACGGGGTCAGCTCGGGCGGGACGTCCCGGGGCTCGCCCCGCCGCGCGTGGTCCTCGATCTCGTCCCGGATCTTGTCCGGGTCGGCGCCGGCCCGCACCATCCACTGCCGGGTCCCCTGCTGGCGCGTCGCCGCCCACAGCAGGTGATCGGTGTCCAGATCGTCGCTGCCCCACTGCGCCGCCTGCGCGGCCGCGTCCCGCACCAGTTCCCGCGCGGGCTCGCTCATCAGCCGCGCGATACTGATCCGCTCCATGGGCCGCCGGTGCGCCCGCGACCCGAAGAAGCGGGCGAGCATCTCCTCGAACGGGTCTGATCCCCCCGGCCCGTACCATCCCGCGGTCATCTCCGAAAACCCCCCGGTAGTCGAAGGACACGTCATAACAACGGACATCCCCCTGCCCATGGCATGCCCCAGGAAACCCCCACGCCAACCGTCCTGCGGCAAGCGGTCAGGAATCGAGAAGCGCCCTTGACCGGGCCGCGCCTAGCGTGAAGTCAACGGATACCAGCACCGCCGACCGGAGGCAGGCGATGGCACGGAATCAGCAGGTGAAAGCCCGCAAGAGCGGCCAGCCCGGGGCCGTGTCGCGGTGGCTGCAGCAGACGATGAACGCCCGCATCGCGCGCAAGATCCGGCGCGGCCGCGGGAAGTTCATGGGCATGGACGTCCTGGTCCTGAACACGGTGGGCCGCCGGAGCGGGCGGCCGCGCGAGACGCCCGTGTCGTGGTTCCCCGACGGCGACGACGCCTGGCTGGTCGTCGCGTCCGGCGGCGGGAGCCAGGACCCGGACTGGTACGCCAACCTCATGGCGCGCCCCGAGCGGGCGACGATCGAGCCGGCCGGCGGCGACGCCGTCCCGGTGACGCCGCACCGCCTCGACGGCGCCGACCGCGACGAGGCATGGGAGCGCATCACCGCCGCCCAGCCCCGCTACGCGAAGTACCAGAGCAAGTCGGACCGCCGGTACCCCGTCGTCCGCCTCACCCGCCGCTGACCCGCCAGGCGCCCTCGGCCGCTCCGGATTTCGTTGGCACCACCAACGAGAAACTCTATAGTTGGCGCTACTCGCGGCATCGACACGGTCGCCGACTTCCTTCGGCGGTCCCCGGTCGACGGGGAGCACACCCAGCACACGACCACCGACCTGCTGGCGGACGTCGACGGCGACCGGGCGTCCGTCTCGGCGAACTCGCTGGTGCACTACTACCGCGACGGCCGGGCGCCCCACCAGACGAGCGGCATGCGGATCGCCGGCACCCTCGCGCGCACGGCGAAGGGCTGGCGCTTCAGCGAGGTGGAGATCATGCTCGCCTGGCTGCGGACGGACTGACGGATCGCGCCGGCTCGACGGCCTCCGGCCACGAGCGTCACGGCTCGCGGCCGGAGGGCGCGCCGGTCCAGCGGCGGTGGGCGTCCAGGTCGACGTTGCCGCCGCACACGATCGTGACGACGTGCCGGCCGGCGAAGCGGTCGCGGTCTTCGAGTATCGCCGCGACGCCGAGCGCGGCCGACGGTTCGACCACGAGGCCGGCATGCTCGAACAGCCTCCGCATTCCGGCGACGATCGACGCCTCCTCGACCAGGACCGCGTCGTCGGCGACCAGGAGGAGGTCGTCCAGGACGTCCGGGATGGGACGCCGCCCGGCGACGCCGTCGGCGATGGTGTCGGCCGACTCGGTCGTGACGACGCGCCGCCGGTGCCAGGAACGCGTCATCGCCGGCGCGCCCGACGGCTGGACGCAGATCACCTCGACCCCGGGCGCGAGGGACTTGAGCACATGGCCGACACCGGTGGCCAGCGCCCCGCCGCCGAGAGCGATCAGAACGGCGTCGAACGGCGGCGCGGCGTCCACCAGCTCCAGACCGATGGTCGCCGCGCCCTCGCAGGTCTCGATGTCCAGGCTGTCCTCGACCAGCCGGATGCCGTCGTGCCGCGCGATGGCCGCCGCCCGCTCGCGCGCCATGTCGAAGTCGCCGTCCACCAGCTCCAGCCTGGCGTCCAGCGCGCGGATGCGGTCGAGCTTGGCCGCGGGCGCGAAGCGGGAGGCCACGACGGTGACGTCGAGGCCCCGGCCGCGCCCGGACCAGGCGAGGGCC
Organism: Actinomadura sp. NPDC049753; assembly: GCF_040674655.1. NCBI lineage: Bacteria > Bacillati > Actinomycetota > Actinomycetes > Streptosporangiales > Thermomonosporaceae > Actinomadura > Actinomadura sp. NPDC049753. The sequence goes on from NZ_JBFARL010000052.1 coordinate 23,190, forward strand.
TGGCCGAGGTTGCCCGCGCTGGCGCACACCGCCGCGCGCGGGCCGTTCTCGTCGAGCAGTGCGGCGACGAGCTCGGTGCCGCGGCCCTTGAAGCTGCGGACCGGGTTCGCCGTCTCCAGCTTGACGGTCACCGCGCACCCGAGGTCGGGCTCCAGCGCCTCGCAGCGGTACCGGGGGCTGTCGAGGAAGACCGGGTCGATCACCTGGCGGGCCGCCCGGATCCGGGCCATGTCGAGCCGCGTCCCCGGCGGAGGACTCACAGCCCGGAGCCGCCCGTCGCGTCGATCACCCGTCCGGTCACCCAGCGTGCGTCGTCGGAGGCGAGGAAGGCCACGATGTCGGCCACGTCCTCCGGCTGCCCGATCCGGCCCAGCGCGGCCAGGGACGCCGCGCGGGCCTCGGCCTGCGGATCGGCGCGCAGCCAGCCCGCGTTGACGTCGGTGTCGATGATGCCGGGCGCGACCGAGTTCGCCGTGATGCCCCGGGGGCCCAGTTCCTTGGCGAGGTTGAGGGTGAAGTTGTCGAGCGCGCCCTTGGTGGCGCCGTAGGCCACGATCTCCGGCATGGCGATGCGGGACACGCCGCTGGAGATGTTGATGATCCGGCCTCCGTCGCGCAGCCGCGGCAGCCCCTGCTGCACGATGAAGAACGGTGCGCGGACGTTCACGGCGAAGACCTCGTCGAACTCGCGCTCGGTCAGCGAGGCCAGGTCGGAGCTGCGGCCGATGCCGGCGTTGTTGACGATGATGTCGACGCCCCCGCCCGGCGCGTGCTCGTCCACATGGGCGTCGAAGGCCTCCCACAGGCGGGCCGCGTCACCGTGGCGACCCAGCTCCTCCCGCAGGGCGAAGGCCCGGCCGCCGTCCTTGCGGATGCGCTCGACCACCTCGTTCGCGGCCGCCTCGTCGCGGGCGTAGGCGACGGCCACGGTGGCTCCGTCCCGGCCGAGGCGCTGCGCGATGGCCCGTCCGATGCCGCGGCTCCCGCCGGTGACCAGCGCGACCTTGCCCTCAAGAGCGCGTGCGTCCATGGTTGCGACCCCTCTCTCTTTCTTGAGCGATGACTCAAAAAAAAAGGTAGCACGACTTCTTGAGCGTTCGCTCTAGAATGGGGGGGTGAGTGACACACGGGCGAAGCGAGGACGGCCGAGGGCGTTCGACCGTGACGCGGCGCTGACCGCGGCCACACGGCTGTTCTGGGAGCGCGGCTACGAGGCCACCTCCGTCGGCGAGCTGACCGAGGCGATGGGCATCAGGCCCGGCAGCCTCTACGCGGCCTTCGGTGACAAGAAGTCACTGTTCAAGGAGGTGGTGCACAGCTACGGGCGATCCCCCGTGGGCGCCTTCATGGGCGTCGCCCTCGACGAGGAGCCCACCGCCTACGGCGCCTTCGCCCGGATCCTGCGCGAGGCGGCCGCCAACTACGCCGACCCGTCCCACCCGGCGGGCTGCCTGACGATCAGCGCGGCCACCAACGTCACCCCTCAGGACGCCGAGGTGGCGGCCTTCCTGCGCGATCTGCGGAACAGGAACCTGGAGGTCTTCCAGTCCCGCCTCCAGGCGGCCCGGCAGGCCGGCGAGCTGCCCGCCGCGACGGATCCCCGCGCCATGGCCTCGTACTTCGCCGCCATCATCCAGGGCATGTCACAGCGTGCCTGCGACGGAGCCTCGGCGGCCGAGTTGACCGAGATCGCCGAGCTGGCCCTCGCCGCATGGCCCGCGCCACAAGCGCGCTGAGCCCCCGCCCGGCCGAAGCGATGGCGACCCTCCGCGTCCCGCGGCCGAGTCGCTCAGGCGGAGTCGAGCGGACGCCGCACGACGGCGGTTCCGGCGTCGAGATCTATGCGGCTTCGCGGGGGCGCACCGTCGTTCTCCTCGTCCCGCAGGATGAGGGAGGAGCGGCGCTGTTCCTGCTGGTGGCGGTGCGTGCCGTGAAAGAAGGCGTCCAGTTCCCCGACGGCGATCGCCGAGATCGGGCGCCCCACCTCGTCCCTTCTCCACGGCAGGCGGAACCTGCGGTGCGCCCACAGGCCCGCGCGATCGAGGGCGGCGAAGGCGACCAGTCCGATAACGAGCCCAGGGATCGTCATGAAGCCGATGAATGCCACGCGTCTCCAACGAACGTGCCCGCACGACGGTTGCGGTCTCCGTCCAGTAAGCGGCGGCACGGTTATGTAGGGGGCATGCCGGCCTTGACTACCTACTTGCCGATCCTCATAGTAGGCGCCATGAACCTGAACGCCACCTACATTGGCGACGCCGTGAGCGCCGCACGGTCTCTGATGCGTGCCGGGCTCTGGGATCCGGCGCTGGAATCACCGGCGGCCGAGTCGGGGGCGCTACGGGCAGAGGTTCTGACCGACAGGTTCTTCTGGCGGCTCGACAAGGCGGCCGAGGCCGAGGACGCCGTCGCCGCGCTGTCCCAGGACGATCCTGCCCTCGCGGGGTTCTACGACGCGCAGCTCGCCTGCACCCGCCTGCTCTTCGAGCTCGACCCTCGCCCCGACGACGAGGCGCGGGCGCGTGCCGGGCTCTCCGCCTCGGTGGAGGACGAACGCGTCGCGAGCTGGGCGACGTTCTGGACGGGCATCGTCGTCGAGAGGTTCGACGACGACTCGGAGCGGGCGAAGGCGCACTACACCGAGGCCCTCGACTCCGCGCTGAAGGACGAAGACCTCCTGCTGGAGTCCTACGCGATCCGGCACCTGGGGGCCCTGGCGCTGGAGAACGGCGACGGGACCGGGCTCGATCAGCTGCGCAGGTCGTACCACCTGCGCGCCGCGCTCGGCGCTCGTCCCCAGACCGCGGCAGCGGCGGCCGCCTACGCCGCCGAGCTCCCCCCGGGGCCCGAGGCCGACCAGCTGAACGAGCTGGCGGCGCGGACGGCCCGTGAGCTCCGGCTCACCTGGCTGGTCCAGGACCAGTGACGACGTCCGGCGACAGCGGGCTCACGGAGCCTTCGCCGCGGCTCGCGGATCTGCGCTTGGGGGACGACGGCCTGTAGGCGCTGCCGCTGACGGCTCTCAGAGGTCTTCACCGCCCTCGGGGGGTTCGCCCGTCTTGCGTTCGACGCCTCGTCGCATCGCCTCCAGGAAGACCTTGGCCACGAGGCCCAGGAAGGCCAGGTCGCCGAGCATCTGGACGGCCGTCAGGGCGCGGGCCGTCTGCGAGACGGGGACGATGTCGCTGAAACCGACCGAGGTGAAGATCGTTATGGTGAAGAACAGGGCGTCGATGTGCGTCAGCGGCTCGGAGAAGCCGGGCGGGGTGTCGTGGCTCATCAGCCGGTAGCTGGAGGCGAACACCAGCAGGAACAGCGCGACGGTCGTCCCCAGGGACTCGACGGTGCGGAGCCTCGGGGAGCGCGAGCGCGCGATCGACCTCGCCTGCCACGCGACGAGCGCTCCGAGGGCGAGCAGCGCCACGGTCAGCACCACGCCGGTCACCACCGTGAACGACCTGTTCAACGGGGCCGTGAAGTAGACGACGATCAGAGCCACCGTGATCAGCGTGGTGCGCACCGCCACCTGGACCAGGGGACGGAAGCGGCCTCTTCGCGATTGCGCGGTCACTCTCCGTCCATGCCCAGGACCGACTTCCCTGAGCCCTCCGGCAAGCCCGGAGGCGAGCGCCCGGAGGCGGCGGGCGCCTCCGGGCGGTGGCGGCTCCCTAGATGAGGCCCTGGGCGAGCATCGCGTCGGCCACGCGCTCGAAGCCGGCGATGTTGGCGCCGACCACGTAGTCGCCAGGGGCGCCGTACCGGTCGGCGGTCTCGTAGCAGGTGTCGTGGATGCTCGTCATGATGGCCAGCAGCTCCTCCTCCACCTGGGAGAAGCGCCAGGAGGAGCGGCTCGCGTTCTGCCGCATCTCCAGCGCGCTCACCGCGACGCCGCCCGCGTTGGCGGCCTTGCCGGGACCGAAGGCGACGCCCGCCTCCTGGAGGACGCGCACGGCGTCGGGGGTGGTCGGCATGTTGGCGCCCTCCGACACGGCCTTCACGCCGTTGCGGACGAGGATCGCGGCGGCGTCGGCGTCGAGCTCGTTCTGCGTCGCCGACGGCAGCGCGATGTCGGCGGGGACGTCCCACACCCGGCCGCCCGGGACGAACCGGGCGGAGGAGCCGCGCAGGTCGGCGTAGTCGGAGACGCGGCCCCGGTCGACCTCCTTCACCTGCTTGAGCAGGTCGAGGTCGATGCCCTTCTCGTCCACGACGTAGCCGCCGGAGTCGGAGACGGTGATGACGTTGGCGCCGAGCTGCTGCGCCTTCTCGATCGTGTAGATCGCGACGTTGCCGGAGCCGGAGACGACGATCTGCTGGCCGTCCAGGTCCTCGCCGCGGCGGCGCAGCATCTCGGCCGTGAACATCACGTTGCCGTAGCCGGTCGCCTCGGTCCGGACCGCGGAGCCGCCCCACAGCATGCCCTTGCCGGTCAGCATCCCGGCCTCCCACCGGTTCGTGACGCGGCGGTACTGGCCGAACAGGTAGCCGATCTCGCGGGCGCCGACGCCGATGTCGCCGGCCGGGACGTCGGTGTGCTCGCCGACGTGGCGGTGCAGCTCGGTCATGAACGACTGGCAGAAGCGCATGACCTCCGCGTCGGAGCGGCCGTGCGGGTCGAAGTCGCTGCCGCCCTTGCCGCCGCCGATGCCGAGCCCGGTGAGCGCGTTCTTGAAGATCTGCTCGAAGCCGAGGAACTTGACGATGCCGAGGTTCACCGTGGGGTGGAAGCGGAGGCCGCCCTTGTACGGCCCGAGCGCGCCGTTGTACTCGACGCGGAAGCCGCGGTTGACGTGGATCTCCCCGTTGTCGTCCTGCCACGGGACGCGGAACATGATCTGGCGCTCCGGCTCGATCACCCGCTCGACCAGCTTGGCGGTGGCGAGGCCCGGCCGGGCGGCCAGAACCGGGCCGAGGGACTCCAGCACCTCGTGCACGGCCTGGTGGAACTCGGCCTCGCCGGGATCGCGGCGCAGCACCCCCGCGTAGGTCTCCTCCAGGACGGCCATGGTCTCGGGCGGGGCCGGCAGGCGTGAGGCGAGGGGCATGGTGAGGATCCTTCCTTGAGACCCCCTCACTCTAGAACCCGTCCCGGACTCCGCCGGGACGCCCCGCCGCAGCGCCCCCTCCCGGACGGCGGCCGGGCCGCGTCCTGCCTGGCAGGGGACGCGGCCCGGCGCGACGGGCGGATCAGCCCGGGCACTTCTTCCACGCGAAGTGGTACGTCGTCTTGACGCTCCCGTCGGTGGAGTCGAAGGCCATGAAGCTGGTCCTCGCGGCGTCCGAGGTGCCCCTGTACACGCGCAGCTCGGTGTTGATGTTGAAGTTGCGGTCCTCGCCGCACGGCTTGAAGACGAGTTCGGAGACGTCCGTGCGGTCCGAGAACTGCCAGTTGTCGGAGTATCCGCCGCGGATCGTGTGGCTGACGGGCGTCGTCTGCGCCATGCCCTGGTGGTAGTAGTTCGCCTTCTCCATCCCGGACGCGCCGTCCTCCAGGTGCGCGAAGCCGCGGTAGTCGGCGCCCGCGATCGCGTACGTGAAGCCCTGCGGGACGTGCACGTTCAGGTTGATCTGGCAGTTCTTCCGGAAGTCGGTCGGGTTGGAGCCACCTCCGGCCTGGGCCAGGTAGTCGCTGTAGGTGACGGTGAACGCGGTGTTGTCGCTCGCCGCCGCCACCGCGGTCGTCCCCGCGCGGCAGCCCGACCCGTTCACGGTGTTGACGTCGATGACGATCCGGTCGGGCGGGGGCGGGTCCGCCGCCGCGGCGGCCGCGGGCACGGCGGCCAGGGGGAGCGCCAGGGCGGCCAGGCAGGCCGCCGGGACGGACAGTCCTGTGCGCATGGGTTGTTCTCCTCTACTCGGGGCTGGATCGAAGCCGGCACGCTCGGCGCCGGTGGTCACGCTCGGCGCCGGTGGCCACGGCCGGGGACGGCCGTCACCACGGGGGGCACTGCTTCCAGGCGAAGTGGTAGGTGGTCTTGATGCTTCCGTCGGTGGAGTCCATCGAGATGAAGCTGGTCTTCGCGGGGTCCGAGGATCCCTTGAGCACCCGCAGTTCCGTGTTGACGTTGAAATTGCGCTCCTCGCCGCACGGCTTGTAGACGAGCTGCGCCACTTCATTGGTGTCGGTGAACTGCCAGTTGTCGGCGTACTGGCCTTTCAGGGTGTGCGAGACGGCAGAGGTCTGGGACATTCCCTGGAAGTAGTAGCTCGCCTTCTCGACGGCGGAGGCGCCCGGTTCCAGGGACGCGAAGCCGCGGTAGTCGGTGGACGAGATCGCGTAGGTGAAGCCCTGGGGGACGTGGACCTTCATGCTGATCTGGCAGTTCCTCCGGAAGTCGGTCGGGCCGGAGGAACCGCCCGCCTGCGCCATGTAGTCGCTTGCAAAGGGAGCGTGAACTCGCCTGTTCAGAGGGGTCAATCGCCGCTTTTTCACTTCTTTTCAGCGAGACCGGGAAGGTGAAAGACCTCTTTTCAGGGCCTTTGATCAGGAGGGATGGAACGTCCAATGACGGCCCTTCGAGGGCGCCATCGAAAGGGAGCGTTCCATCCCGATGAACAGAGAATCAACGCGCGACTTCCAGAAACGGTAGAAGCGGGGCGCGATCAAGGATGCGCGAGGAGCGCGTCAGGAGGGGTCACGGAGCCGGGCGGCGATGACGGCCGCCTGGCTGCGGTCGATCTCCTTGGTCGCCGTGAGCAGGGTGACGGTGCCCTGCCGGGCGAGTTCCCGCAGGTGGTCGAGGGCCGCGGCGCGTTCAGGCTCGGCCAGTTCGGCGTCGTAGCGGCGGGTGAACTCCTCGAACTTGTCGGCGTCGTGGCCGTACCACTTGCGGAGTTCGGTGGAGGGGGCGACGTCCTTCTCCCACTCGTCCAGGCGGGCCTTGTCCTTCGACAGGCCCCGTGGCCACACCCTGTCGACCAGGATCCGCGCGCCGTCCTCGGCCGACGGCGACTCGTACACCCTGCGCAGCCGTACGTCCATGGCGCGTCTATACCCCGAGTCACGGAAGTGACGCTCAGCCCCATGCCCCCGTGCGTGCGCCGGCCCCCTCCGGGCGGTCTGGCTCACTGCGAGGTTCGCGGACGTCCCGGCGGCGACGTCAGGGGCGGGCGGGGCGGCCCGTCGACATCCGGGGAGGCGGGACGGGGCTCTCCGGTGGCCGGTCCGCGGCCGGCGGCGGCGCGGCGGGCGAACTCGGCGGCGGCCGTCCGGCGGGCGAACTCGCCGGCGAGGGCGCGGCCGAGGACGTCGTCGTCGGGACGGTGCCTTTCCAGGTATTCGAGGGCCTCGGCGAGTTCCCCGGCGGTCAGTCCCCGAACCGGCTTCCCGGTCCAGCGCGGAGGGCCGGCGGGCGGGGCGGCGCGGGGTTCGGTGCTCACGGCGGGGTCCTTTCAATTCCGGTGCCGGCAAAGCCTTTTCCGTGCCGGCCGCGGGGCGGCGCGGCGCAATGGGCCGCATTCGCGGCACCGAATAGAATCGGTACGTGCATTGGTGGAACCAGCAGGCCTGCGAGGCGGCCGCGGAGGCCCAGGCCGCCGATCCCTCGCCGGGGAATCTCATGGCCGCCGCGCAGGTGCAGGCGCTCGTCTCCATGGCGGAGGCGCTGCACCGCATCGCGGCGGCGCTGGAGGCGCGCGACGATTCCGAGGCGGCCCTTTCCGTCCGGCCGAAATAGCGGGCGCGCCGGAGAAGACACCGGTGCGCCCTGCCAGGGGCGCACCGGTACATCACGGGGTGTCAGGCGTCGCTGAACGATTTGCGTTCCGCCCTGCCGTTCGCGCTCGGCGCGAGGCGGGAGGTCTTGGCGACCGAGGGGCGCGGCGCGGTCTCGGCCAGGTAGTCGTGGTCGTGCGCCGGGGCGGCGGGACGCTGGTCGGGTTCGGCCGCCGGGCGGGCCTCGACGCGGGGCCGGTCCCGCAGCCGCCGGGCCGCCTGCCGGAGGGCGCGCTCGCCGACGAGCCGCGTCAGCTCCAGCCCCCAGCAGTCCAGCTTGTCGGCGTCGGTGAGGTCCTCGCGGCCGCTCAGCTCGGCCGCCAGGCCGCCGAGCCGCTGGGCCTCGGCCAGGTCGAACTCCCGCATGAGGTGGCAGCACAGCTCCGCGAGGGCCGCGTGGTCGCGTTCGAACGACAGCCCCGCCAGGTCGTCGTGCGACAGCCTGCTGAGCGCGCGTTTGCGCTCCAGCTCGCCGTCGGCGATCCGCAGGATGCCGCTGAGGAGGGCGACGGGGCCGGTGCCGGCGCCGCGGGCCTGCGCGGGGGCGAACGACATGCGCAGCACCGCCGCGGAGCCGAGTCCGGCGGCGATGACCCGGACGACCACGAGGCTCGCCGGGGGCATGGTGGGAGGCAGCCCGAACGTCCAGCCGGAGGCGGTCACCGCGATCAGCGCGACGATCGACGCGCTGGCGTTGACGAAGACGAACAGCAGCCCGCCCGGGGAGAGCAGGGCCGCGGCGGGCCGGTCGCGGTAGCGCGCGACGAGTTCGGCGAAGCCGATCGCGCCGCCGATGAGGGCGGCGAGGAGCATCTCGATGGTCATGATCTTCCTTTACGCGCTGCGGGCGGACAGCCGGCCGAACGGTGGCTCCTCGTTCCTGCCGCGCCGGGACGGCAGGGCGGCCGGGCGCTGCCGGGCCGCGAGCCCGGCGCGTTCGACCTCCAGGAAGACCAGCAGCCACTCGGCCGGGCCGGAGGCGTTCCCGGAGTGCGTGCGCAGCGCCTTCTCGCGGGCGCCGAGAAAGGCCAGCAGCCACTTGACGGGGCCCGACGCCCTGCCGGCGGCTCGAATTCTTGGATCCATGCGGGAGACCATTCCGCAGCCGTGCCCCGAAGTCGAACCTCTTGGGGTCAATTTTTCCATCCGGGCCCGCGAATCCACCGTTCTCCGCCAAATCGGACACGTCCTCCGGACCCTATGATCTACGTTTCTTTGAAGCGTCGCACGAGACGCTGGAACAAATGCGGGGACGCCTTTACCTGAATTGGCGACAGTACGCCGCGAGGCCCGCGAGGGGAGATCCCCATTTGTTCGGCGGCGCCCGACCCGCGCCGCCGGGCCTCGCGGCTCGCGACACGCCGGGGCGTCCGCCGGCCGGCTGCCGGTTCAGAGCCTGGAAACGGATGGAGGGGCCACTCCCCCCGAGTGACCCCTCTCCCCCCGTTCCGCCGTCGCGGTCCCGGCGCGGACGCGGAACCGAGCCGCTCCCCCCGAAGCGCCTCGCGCGACCGTCCGGCGGATGTGAAGAACGTAGCGAGGGGCCCGTCGGCGCAACGCGGCTTTGCCCGGCCTTGTCGACGAGCGGACCACCGTGTGCGATGAACGGAACACGCTGAGCGTTCGGCTCGCTGGGCGGCGGTCAGGCGGTCCCCGGCCCCTCGCCCAGGTCAGGGTCTCCAGAGAGGGAGGTGGACGGCGGAGGGGTGGGCGGCGTCGCGGAGGATCTCGAAGTGGGTGCGGCGGGACGCGACGGCCTGCCCGGCGGGCTCCCGGGTGCCGTGGTTGCGGGCGAATCGGGGGAACGCACCGCCCGCGAGCATGACGCGGAGGCGGTGGCCGCGCCGGAAACGGTACGCGGTCGGATGCATCTCGATCTCGGCGCGCACGGTCCCGGTGGACGTGATGCGCAGGACGCCGTCGGTGACGTTGCGGGAGACGCCGCTCCGGTCGACGTCGCAGAGGCGGACGAACAGGTCGCCTCGCCCGGTGCTGGTGCGCACGTGGATCGTCGCCGAGACGGGTCCGATCACGTCGAGGTCCTCGGGCAGCGGCGCGCCGGTGAGGACGACCACGTCGTCGCGGCGTTCGAGTGGGGCGTTGTCGCGCTGCCTTCCCTTGCCCGGTGACAGGAGCGGGCCGCCGACGTTCGGGGTCGGGTCGAAGGGGTCGTAGGTGAACGTGGCAGGGGCCGCGTCAGGCTCGTCCCAAACGAGGCCGTGGGAGAGGTAGAGCGGCGTGGGCTTGGTTTCGGGCGGGGGCCATTGGTCGAAGTCCAGCCAGGTGTTGGCCTGTTGCAGGTGCAGCCTTACCGGCGCCCTGCGGAGTTGGGCCTTGTCGCCGTTCAGGTGGGCGTTCAGCCAGGAGACCTGGTCGTGGAGCGTCGCGCGAAGGGCTTTGGCATCGTGTCCCCAGGGCCCGATGGTGATGCGGACCTGGCGTCCCTCCGCGTGCAGTGCGGCGAAGTCCCTGAGTTGGCCGCGCAGGAAAAGGTCCCACCAGCCCGTGACCATCGTGGTGGGCGTGGTGGTCGCGGGAACGGCGGCGCTGTGGTCGGTGGCCTTCCAGAAGCCGTCACCCGGCTCGGCATGAGCCGCGACCTCGCGCAGGAACGATTCGGGACGTCCGATGGCCGCCAGGTCGGCCTCGCCTACCGGCAGGTGCCGCATCGCATGCCTCACGCGCCTGTTGTGGAAGGGCCGCCTTCTGCCCTCTTGCGTCCCCATCAAGGACGACCAGACGAGCGTGTTGTGCAGGGCGAGCGCACCACCGGGGTAGAACGAACTGGCGAACTCGGACGCGGTGATGCCCACCCCCATCGCGGTGAGCGGCGGGTCCGCGTAGGGCGCGACAGCCCACTCGGTGAACCCGAGGTAGCTGGCGCCGACCATCGCCACCCTGCCGTCGCACCAGGGCTGCGCGCGGAGCCACCCGAGCGTGGCCAGGCCGTCGTCCTTCTCGTCGTGGAAGGCGTGGAACTCGCCGCCGGAGCCGAAGACGCCGCGCACGTTCTGCACGACGACCTGGAACCCGCGCCGGACCAGGACGCCGGTGAACAGCCGGACCACGGCCTGCCGCTTGCCGTACGGGGTGCGCAGCAGCACGACGGGCAGCGGTCCCGCGCCGCGCGGCCGGTACAGGTCGGCGACGAGCACGACGCCGTCCGGCATGGGCACCCGCAGGTTCCGCGCCGACTCGACGTGGGGGGACGGCGACTCCGGGAGACCGAGGAGGCGGTCGACGAGTCGTCCCGATGCGGTCATCGAACGCCTTCCCGTTGTTCCGGCGGTTCACCGATGTTCCGGCTTTTCCCGATGTTCAGGCTGCCGGGCGATGTGCCGGGTCGTCCCGATGTTCTAGATTGCAAGAATGATCGCAGTGCTCGACGCACCGTCCAACCTGGGGCTCCGTCCGCCGCGCGAGGGGCACGAGCCCGGCGTGCGGCGGCTGGCACGCGCGCTGCGCGGCCACGGCGTCGTCGGCCGCCTGCGGGCCGAGGACGCGGGCCGGGTGGACCCGCCGCCCTACGTGTTCGGCCCGGACCACGAGACCGGCTACCTGAACGGCCCCGGCCTCGTCGACTACACCGAGCGGCTCGCGGCCTGCGTCGGCGAGGTGCTGGACCGCGGCGACTTCCCGGTCGTGCTCGGCGGCGACTGCGGCATCCTGCTCGGCCCGATGCTCGCGCTGCGCCGCCGCGGCGTGTACGGGCTGGCGCACCTGGACGGGCACGACGACTACTCGCCGCGGCGCGACCCCGCGGCCGCCGCGGGCCGGCTGGTGGCCGGCGGGACGGCGCTCGGCCTGGTCACCGGGCACGGCCCGGCCGCCCTCACCGACGTCGGGGGGCTGCGCCCCTACGTGGAGGAGGAGCACGTCGCGCACATCGGCGTCCAGCGGGAGCCGGAGGACTTCGAGCTGTTCGACCTGGACGCCTTCGATGCCTCGCGCGTGCGGCGCTTCCCGATCGAGTACATCCGCGAGCACGGCGCGGACGCGGCCGCCGAAGGGGCCCGGGCGCATCTGGAGGCCGCCCCGATCGAGGGGTACTGGATCCACCTGGACGCCGACATCCTCGACAAGAGCGTCATGCCGGCTGTCGACTCCCCCAACCCGGACGGCCTGTCGTTCGAGGAGCTGACGTCCGTCCTGCGGACGCTGGCGGCGAGCCCGCGCGCGGTCGGCCTGCACGTGGCCATCTACGACCCGGAACGGGATCCGGACGGCATGGCCGGCGCGGCCCTCACCGACACGCTCGTCGCCGCCCTCTCCTAGACCTGTCGCCGCCCCCGGGGTCAGGGGGCCGTCAGGCGTTCGTATTCGTAGAGGACGCCGGCGAACTCGCCTGTCGGGAGCTCGCAGGCGTGTCCTGGCAGCCAGAGGTGCTCCAGGCGGACGGTCTGGACGTCCATGCGGATGTGGCAGGCGTTGCCCGTGTGCTCCCAGCCGGGACGTGCCGCGCGGACGACTTCCAGATGGTGGCGATGGCTCTGCACGTCGTGGAGCAGGAAGGCCGTGAGGACGTGCCGTGGTCCGTGCACCGATGGCGTGAACTCGCTCGCGCCGGCCGCGGCGGCGGCCAGGTCGACACCGGAATCGGCGAGTTCGGGGAAGAACACCTTGACGCGCCGGACGACGCCGCCGATCTCGATGGGCTGGCAGGGCAGCCGTAGGACGGCATCCGGATCGACGTAGCCGTGCACCGGCACTCCCGCGACCGTGCCCGCCCACGCCCCGGGGATCCCGTCGAGGAAGCGGGCCTTGGTCAGGGCGTTTCCAAGTTCGCCCATGATGCGTTCCGCCTCGATGCCCTTCGGCATGAAGGTCTTGGTGCCGCCGCGCAGGCGCTTGCCCGCTTCGTCCAGGACGGCGAGGTCGGCCCAGCAGGCGCCGGAGCCGGTCTCCATGACGCCGTGCGGAAGGCAGGCGTCGGGGTGCGGGGTCAGCCCGGCCAGATCCTCCAGCACGGCGCGCGGGGTCTGGACGAGGCCCCATCCCTGCGTCCGCCGGGAGACCGAACCGAGGGCGAGGGACGCCGCCATCGGCTCGCCGTTGCCCTGCCCGCCGAGTTCGCGCTCCAGGCTGCGGCGGCTCTTGAGGGCGCCGACCTGGTGGAGGTACTCGTCCAGGCACCGGCGCAGGACGGCCGGTTCGAGGTCGCAGGACGCCCATCCGGCGACGTCGCGCACGTGCACGGTCGTGCCGTCGAAGTCGAGGCGGTGGTAGCGGTAATGCTCCTGCCAGGGCCGGACCGCGCCGTCGCTCAGCCGTCCCTGGGCGCGCGCTATCGCGGAGACGTCCTCGCCCAGGTCGTTGATGAGGAAGTCGCGCAGCGGGGCGTGCAGGGGGTCGGTCTCCACCGCCACCCGCACCCCATCGCTGCGGAACCGTACCGGAAGCGACATCGCCATTCGGGTGATTATGCCGATAAGCGAAGATCATCACCGGTTTGACCGAATGTTCGTTCCGATCGCGTCACCCCGGACCACTACTCGTCCGCCAGGTACGGGGGCGCGGGCTCATACTGGATGTAGCGACGAACCTTGCGCGCGTGGTCGCGGCCGTGGATGCGTCCGACCAGCCAGAGAGCCATGTCGATCCCGGCCGACACTCCTTGGCTCGTGAGAAGGTTGCCGTCGACGACGTAGCGCACGTCCCGGACGACGGTCACGTCCCCGCGTGCCTCCAGAGCGTCCTCGGAGGCCCAGTGGGTCGCGACCCTACGTCCCTTGGCCGGACCTGCGGCATGCAGCAGGAAAGACCCGGTGCACACGCTCGTCACCCAATCGGCCTGTTCGGCGACCCTCGCTCTCGGCGTCCTCGAACACCAGCAGCCCATACGTGGTCATGCGTACTCCCTCGTTCCTCTGAAGCGAACCCGGTAGTCCGTCGGCGCGACGCCGACATGCCGGTGGAACGCCCGGCGCAGCGTCTCGCCCGTTCCGAAGCCCAGCCGCCGCGCCAGCGTCTCGACCGGCTCGTCCCCCTCCGCCAGCGCCCGCCTGGCCGCCTCGATCCGCACACGCTCCACGTACGCGGCGGGCGGCACGCCCAGCTCGGCGGTGAACCGGCGTTGCAGGTGCCGCGCGCTGAGACCGGAACGCTCGGCCAGGTCGGCGATGGTGTGCCGCGCGCCCGGATCCGCCTGGACGGACGACACCGCCGCGCGGACCGGGTCCGTCGCGGGCTGCGCCGACCACAGCGGGACGCTGAACTGCGACTGGCTGCCCGGCCGCCGGAGGAACATCACCAGCTCCCGCGCCACCGCGTGCGCCACATCCCGCCCGTGGTCGTCCTCCACGAGCGCCAGCGCCAGGTCCATCCCCGCCGTGACGCCCGCCGACGTCCACACGTGCCCGTCCTGGACGAAGATCGGGTCGCAGTCCACGGCGAGCCCGGGGTACTCCGCGCGGAGCTGCTCCGCCCGGCCCCAGTGCGTGGTGACCCGCCGTCCGTCCAGAACCCCCGCCTCGGCGAGCAGCAGCGCGCCGCTGCACACCGACGCGACCCGCCGCGCCGTCCGCGCGGCCCGCGCGACCCAGCCGACGAGCGCGGCGTCGCTCCGCGCGCGGTCGACCCCGACGCCGCCCGCCACGACCAGCGTGTCGATGGTCTCGGGCGCGAGGTCCGTGCCGCAGGGCGCATCGACGCGGATCCCGCCGGACGCCGTCACCGGCCCGGGGCGCGGGCCGACGACCAGGCACTCGTACCGCCCGGTGGCCTCGAACACCTCGTGCGGGCCGGTCAGGTCCAGGATCTGGAAGCCGTCATAGATCACGAAGGCGACGCGCATGGCTCCAGGCTGGCACCGGGGTTCCCATGGCGTCCACGACGGGCACCCCACACATCACGCCACCCGCTCGTATCGCCGCTTTCCCGCCTTCGGGCCCGCGCCCGGCGGGAATTAATGGTTGACACACCGCCCGGGGTTATGGCTAACTGTTCCGCATGAAGCTTTGATACTTCTCCGGTTGAGCCGCCCCCCGCGTTGCCGCAGGCCCGCTCCCGTCTCTCTCCATCGCGCTCCTCCCCGCATGACACGTCTGTGTCCTGCGGCGATGCGGCGCGCCCTGCCACACCTTTTCGCGGCCTTTCACGGCCGAATTCAGACGTGCCCGGAGGTGGTTCCTTCATGCGTGCCATGAACCAGGAAATGAACAGCGACCCCTTCGCCAAAGCCCGGAAGAAGGGCAAGCGAAAGAACTCCGACCCCAGGTCGGCGAATTTCGCGAACAACCGCCGCAACGCCCGTCAGATGCCGACCCGGCAGCTCAACCGGGGCCGCTGACCGGCGCCCCCCGGCCCCGGCCCCGCTCCACCGCGGCGGCCGGGGCCTGCGGCACTCCCGGGGCGGGCAGGGCCTCCCGGGGCGGGAACTCCGCCCACACCACCGTCCGGACGCCGTCCGCGTGGAACCCCCACCGCGACGCGAGCGCCTCCACGATCCGCATCCCGCGTCCCGACTCCGCGCCCTCTCCCGCCTGCTCGTCGTCGGCATGCCCGCCTTTCACACGGGGGCGCCCGCCGGCCGCGCCCTCGTCGGCGACCTCAAGCCTGTACCCGCCGTCCCCGGCCAGGACGGCGACCCTCACCAGCCCGCCCTCCAGCCCGGACGCCGTGTGCGCGATCGCGTTCGCGACCGTCTCGCTCACCACCAGCACCATGTCGTCCAGGGCGGGATGACCGGCCGCCGCGTTCCGGACGAAGCCCCGCGCGCACCTGACCGACCGCCGCACGCCCGGCAACGTGATCTCGCCGATCACCACACGGTCCCGCGTCCCGACCACAGCACCGCCTCCCCGTCCCGGCCGCCCTCACGTCCGGAAGACAGCCCGTCACCCTCGAAGTACGGATCGCGGCCCTTGTCCTGTTCACGGCGCCTGTACCGGTGCCGCACGCGGTGCGAGCATCTCACATCACGTCACTTAGAGTGACGGTGTGCACGGTTCCGGGAATCCACTGTGACGGCGGGGAGGCGGCGTCCCTCCCGCCTTTGGGGCAGGCCCCTGCTCTTCTCGGTGCGGGGACGCGCGACGCTCATCACCGTCTCGGTGTCCGCGCTGATCCTGGTGCTGGCGCTCGTCCTGATGCTGCTGCTGGCGCGGGACTGGGCGGAGAACAGGGTCGGCCGCCGGACGGAGCGGACCGCCGAACGGATCGCGTTCGACCTCTCCAGGGGACGCAACCCCGGCATCCTCGACGTCCGCCCGGACGAGGCGCAGATGGTGCAGGTGGTCACCCCGCAGGGAAAGGTCGTGGCCGCCAGCGACGCGATCCGCGGACGCCCCGCGCTCGCGACCGCCGACCTCGCGCGGGGCGAACTGCTGATCGACCAGCGGGTCTGCCCCCGTTTCCCGAGGGCGTGCGTGTGGGCGTTCGGCCTCCGCATCCGCACGTCCCCGTGGGGCGCGGACGTCATGGTCATCGCCGCGGCACCGCTGCCCGGCCTGCTGAACGTGTGGCTGCTGCCCGTCGCCCTCTTCTGCCTGCTGGTCGCGCTGCTCAGCCTGATCGCGTGGTGGACGTGGCACACGATCGGGCAGGCGTTCGTCCCGGTCGACATCATCCGCTCCGAGATGGCCGACCTGGACGCGCGGGGCCTGGACCACCGGGTGCCCGTCCCGCAGGGGGGCGGGAGGATCCAGGACCTCGCCGAGACGGTCAACGCCACCCTGGACCGGCTGGAGGAGGCGGCGACCCGGGAGCGCCGCTTCGTCTCCGACGCCTCCCACGACCTGCGCAACCCGATCACGGGCCTCCAGACGCGGCTGGAGGTCGCCCTCGGCGAGCCGGACGACGCCGACTGGAAGCCGATGGTCCGCGCCGCGCTCCGCGACACGCGGCGCCTGAACGACATCGTCGCCGACCTCCTGGAGCTGTCCCGGCTCGACGCCCGCGCCCCGCAGCCCGTGGAACCGGTCGACCTCGCCGCCCTGGTCCGCCGGGAGGTCGGCCTGCGGGCCGGCGACGTGCCGATCAGGACGCGGCTGGAGCCCGGCGCGGTCGTGCGCGCGAACCCGGTGCGGCTGAGCCGGGTGCTCGGCAACCTGCTGGGCAACGCCGAGCGGCACGCCGAGTCGCGCATCGAGGTGACCGTGGCGCGCGACGGCGGCGACGCGGTCGTGGAGGTCCTCGACGACGGCTCCGGCGTCCCCGAGGAGGCCCGCGAACGCGTCTTCGAGCGCTTCGCCCGCCTGAGCGAGTCGCGCGTCCGGGATCCCCAGGGCACCGGTCTCGGGCTGCCCATCGCCCGCGAGATCGCCGAGATCTACGGCGGTTCCCTGCGCATCGCCGACTCCCGCGCGGGCGCCCGGTTCGTCCTGCGCCTCCCGCTGGTCACGGGCGGCGAACCGCCTCGATGACGCTGGACAGCCCGTCCTCGCCGTGACCGGCGTCGACGGCACGCCAGAACAGGTTCCGCAGGGCGGTCGGGCCCGCGACGTCGATCCCGGCTTCGCGGGCGGCCTCGACGACGTGGTCGGCGCCGACGGCCTGCATCCGCAGGGTGTTGTCGGCGCCCGGGTAGACGCCGGCCTCGATCTCTCCCGTGAGGTGCTTCACGAAGCCCATCGGCCCGTCGCCCGCCAGGTCGAGCAGCAGGGACGTGGCGAACGGGCGGAACTCCTCGGCGGAGGCTCCCGCACTGCCCAGCATGGCCACGGCGTGCATGTAGGCGGTCAGGGTCGACCAGAAGAGGTAGAGCTGCGACTGGTAGTAGAGCATCGCCAAGCCCGGGTCCTCACCGACGAAGGTGACGTCCCCTAGCTCGCCCAGGGCATCGCGGTGGCGGTCCAGTACCTGCTCCGGACCGCTGTAGAAGACGTACGCGCCCGGCTGCCCGATGCCTGGCGGAGGCACCATGATGCCGCCGGTGAGCAGGACGCCGCCCCGCTCGGACGCCCAATCGCTCGCACGGCGCAGTTCGCCGGGGCTGCCGGAGCTGAGGTTGACGATGACGCGTCCTTTGAGGTCCGCGCCGTCGAGTGAGTCGTACATCGCCTTGTAGTCGGTCTGGCTCACGACGACCAGCTCGGCGTCCGCGAGGGCATCGGCGGCGGTGGGGGCGAGGGTCGCGCCGTCCTTCACCAAGGGGGCCGCCTTGGACGCCGTCCGGTTCCAGACCGTGGTCGGGCGGCCGTTCGCGAGGAAGGTCTTGGCCATCGTCGCGCCCATGGGTCCGAGACCGATGACGGTCACTGGAGACTTCACATGTCCTCCTGGGTGTGTGTTTCCTCCACCCTCGTCCTAGGCGCTACGGACGTGCTGCGGGTCTGTCCGTAGCGGCGACTACCCTGACGCCGTGCGTTTCGGGGTGCTGGGGCCGCTCGCGGTGTGGACGGACGCCGGGGCGCCCGTGCGCGTGCCGGAGGCGAAGGTCCGGACGCTGCTCGCCGTCCTGCTCACCCGGCCCGGAGAGCCCGTGTCCGTCGATCGGCTGATCGACGCGCTGTGGGGCGACCGGCCGCCCCGCAACCCGCTCGGGACGCTCCAGGCCCGCGTCTCGCAGCTCCGCAAGGCGCTGGAGGACGGCGAGCCGGGCGGCCGGAGCCTCGTCGCCTCCCGCCCGCCCGGTTACGCGCTCGACGCCGCCCCCGAGGCGGTCGACGCCGCGCGGTTCGCGGCGGCGCTCGGCCGCGAGGCCGCCGATCCCCTCGCCCGCAAGCGGCTGCTCGGCGACGCGCTCGCGCTGTGGCGGGGCCCCGCCTTCGCCGATTTCGCCGACGCCGAGTTCGCCCGCGCCGCGATCATCGAACTGGAGGAGGGGCGGCTCGTCGCACTGGAGCGGCACGCGCGGGCCCGGCTGGAGCTCGGCGAGCACGCGGCGGTGGCGGCCGAACTCGCCGCGCCCGCCGCCCGCCATCCGCTCCGCGAGCCGCTCCACGCCCTCCACCTGCGCGCCCTCCACCTGGCCGGCCGGCAGGGCGAGGCGTTCGCGGGCTACCACGCGCTGCGCGAGCGGCTCGCCGAGGAGCTCGGCGCCGACCCGGGCCCCGAGCTCGCGGAGCTCCACCGGTCGATGCTCGCGGAGGGCCCCGCCCCGCCGCCGCGGCCGGCCCCCCGGCTGCCCGCCGCGCTCGACGAGCTGATCGGGCGCGAGGACGCGGTCCAGCGGGGCCGGGCCCTGCTGGCCGGGCACCGGCTGGTGACGCTCACCGGGCCGGGCGGCGTCGGCAAGACCCGGCTGGCCGTGGAGATCGCCTCCCGGTCGATGGCCGACCACCCCGACGGGGTGTGGATGGTCGAGCTGACCGCGCCCGGCGACGTGGCCGAGCAGGTCGCCCGCGCGCTGGGGCTCCGCGAGGAGTCCGGCGGGGCCCCGCTCGCGGAGGCGCTGCGGGGGCGGCGGGCGCTGCTCGTCCTCGACAACTGCGAGCACGTGCTCGAACCCGTCGCCGAGCTCGCCGGGCGGCTGCTCGCCGACGCGCCGGGGCTGCGCGTCCTCGCGACGTCGCGGGAGCCCCTGGGGATCGCCGGTGAACGGCTGGAGGCCGTCCCGCCGCTCGACCTGCCCGGGCACGAGACCGCGCCGGACGCGCTGCGGGAGTCGAGCGCGGTCCGGCTGTTCGTCGCGCGGGCCGCCGCGGCGGCCCCCGGCTTCGCGCTCGACGCCGGCACGGCGCCGTGGATCGCGGCGATCTGCCGGCGCCTGGACGGGGTGCCGCTCGCGCTGGAGCTGGCGGCGACCCGCGTCCGCGCGCTCGGAGCGCGGGAGCTGGCGGCGCGGCTGGACGACCGCTTCCGCGTGCTGGCGGGC